>CAMATH010000084.1 GCA_945860955.1 Planctomicrobium piriforme | reverse complement strand
CTCCCGCTTCCTGACGGGCGCGGCTCCATCAAAATGTCTCAACGCGGACCGCGCGGAGTATCAACTTCGCTGCCGGATCTACCGGCAGTCGGTTTGGGCGGTACACCCGCAAGACAAGCACTAGAATACGGAATCGAACTTGGACCGGTTCCAAGTCGGCGTATTCCCCGTGTGAACCGCGCCACGAACAGGAATCACCCAATCATGCGTCTCGCGACTACGTTCCGCTTCATCGTGCTGACGCTCGGCTGCACCGCGATCACTCGGGCCGATCTACCCAGCCCCCGGCTGGATGTCATCCACCCCGTCGGCGCTTCCGCGGGAACCACCGTCGAACTCATCATCACGGGTGGAAACGATCTCGAAGGGGGGGAAACACTTCTTTTTGATCACCCCGGAATCAAGGCGGAATTCGTTAAAGAGAAGACGTTTCGGGTGGATGTGTCGCAGGATGTGCCGGCCGGCACGTACGATGTCCGGGTCGCTGGGCGGTTCGGTGTCTCGAATCCCCGGCTGTTCGCTGTCTGTCGGGGACTGACGGAAGTCGCCGAGGTCGAGCCGAACAACACGTTGGCGCAGGCCCAGACGGTCGCGGTGAATTCCGCGATCTCCAATCACCGCGACGGGAATTTCCTGGACTTCTTCAAAGTCCCTCTGGCCGCCGGTCAGCGAATCGTCGTCGATCTGCAGTGCGCCCGGCTCGATACCGAATTCGACCCGGTGCTGTTTCTGTACTCCGCCGAGGGGACGCCGCTGGGGAGCAACAGTGATCATCTCGGACGGGATCCACTGCTCGACTTCACGGCGATCAAAGCGGGGGATTACATCATCGAAGCGCGGGATCTCCGGTACGCGAACGGAGCGGTCTACCGCTTACTGATCCATGATCGTCCGCAGGTCGAGAACATCTTCCCCCGCGCGGTCCAGGTGGGGCAGACCGCGCAACTGATGGTCTTCGGGCGGAACCTCCCCGGCGGAGTCCCATCCAACTGGAGCATTGGCACAGCGCAACCACTTCAACAGGCGGTTGTCGGCTACACCGCCACGGGGGATCTGTTCGCGATTGGTGGCTATCGATTCCTGGAGCATCCCAACCACTACTCGGTGCTGCCAACAGCGGCGACCTGCACGCTGGTGGGGGATCAGATCGCCCCTTTTGGCGCGAATCCGCAGTCGCTGGTCCTCACCGACGGACCGACGAGTGTTGAACGGGAGCCGAACAATTCGAAAGACGAACCGCAGAAGCTGACACTGCCGGCTATGTTGAGCGGACGATTCGATCAGCCGCGCGACGCCGACTGGTACGAATTTGAAACCGATGAAACAGGGGGAGCCTACGGATTCGACGTGTATTCCGAACGGATCGGGGGGCGAGCCGACCCGTATCTGGCGATCTATGACAAAGACGGCAACCGAACGTTTGAACTGGACGATTTTGGGCACCGGGTGAACGCGTTTGACGGTCACCTGCGCGATCCCGCCGGCCAGACGAATCTGCAGCCGAAGCAGAAGTACCGGGTGCTGATTCAAGATCGGTACCAGCGGGGGGGAGCGCGTTATCAGTACGTTCTCAGCATCCGCAAAGCCCGCCCCGATTTCTTCGTGGCGGCGATTCACGGCCAGGCGAACATGGCGGGGACTACCATCTGGCAGGGTGGGTCGAACTTCATCGATCTGGTGGCGCACCATGTCGATGGCGCGAACAGTCTGCCGATCACGGTGACGGCGGAGGGATTGCCGGCGGGACTGCACGCCACACCGACAATCATCGCGGGAGACACGCGGTCGTCGATGGTCTTCTGGGCCGACGACAACGCCCCCGCCTGGACAGGTCCGGTCAAACTGTGGGCGGAACAGAAGCGGGAAGGCGTGACCGTGCGTCGCGAGGTGCGACCATATATCCGGCCACATCAGCTCACCGGTTCGAGACCAACCCGCGATTTGGTTCTGGCGGTTCGGGAAAAAGCCCCCTTCAGTCTGACGGTTGAGCCGGAACGAATTTCGGTTGAGGCGGGGAAACCCGCTGAACTGCAATTGAAAGTGCGACGGAATTGGGCCGATTTTACCGGGCCGGTCAACTTCCTGCCGTTGAACTTCCCCGGGTTTTTGCAACTTGGCAATGGGACGGTGGAACAGTCAGAGACGACGATTCGGATCATGGTTCAGGCGGGCACTCGCCCGGGAGATTACACCGTCGCGGTGATGGGCCAGGGGCAGGTTCCCTTCAACAGGGATCCCGCCGCCAAAGATCGGCCCAATACGCTGGTGCAAATGCCTTCGCGCCCCGTGACGTTCACGGTGACCGAACCGGCCAAAAAGTGACGGGGCAACGCTCGGAAATTAGACAATTTCGCGGAGCCGCGCGCTTCAGGAAGCGGTTGTCGATCGTGTGGAGTGGAAGTCTCTCGATTTCAGCCACTTATCCGGGGAGCACGAATGGCGCGCAACTCCATCCTGTTCATCCCTTTCATCCTCTTCATCCTGTCAATTCCTTTCCGTCCGTCGGTCGTTCGCACTCTCAGAGCCGCACATCCACATTCCGCAGTTCGGTCAGATTTTTCACATCGGCAATCAAACGACAAGCGATTGTCCCCCCCAATCCTCACCAGTACAATTTCGTTCATCCCAGTCGTTCTCACCGCCGTTGGATCAGGACGCCGTTGTGACCTCACTCGAAACCGCCGTCGAGACGAACCCGGGCGTGAGTTCCGTGGTCCTCATCGACCGACCAGCCGGCCTGCCGGTCCCGAGTCGGTTGAATTTCGCGCTGGTTCTGCTGGATGTCGCAGCGGCAGTCGGGCTGTTGTGGCTGGGTTCCCGGGTGGAGTCGTGGTGGGCGGTTTTGGGCGTGGGGGTCGCGTTCTCGTACGTCCTGCTGACGAACTACGCGTTGCTTCACGAGGCGACGCATTACAATCTGCACGACAATCTTCGCTGGAACTATTGGCTAGGGGTCGTCACGGGGGTCTTCTTCCTCGCCCCGTATTCCATGATTCGCGTGACGCATCAGGGGCATCATCAGCGGAACCGAACCGACGCCGAGATTTTCGATCTCTATTACCCGCACGACAGTTTCTTCTGGAAATGCGTGCAGTGGTATGCCACGTTGACCGGATTCTTCTGGCCCTGCATTCCGGTGTGCGCGGTGCTGTTCGCTGTGGTCCCACGGACGATCGGGATGCAGCTTTTCAGCGGTCCCCCGTTGGGAAACGCCAACGTCAAAGACATCACCTCCCGTGATCTGAGACGGATCCGGCTGGAACTGCTGCTGACCGGGGCAGTTTTCGCGAGCCTCTTCTGGCTGCTGGATCTCAAGTGGTGGAACACGCTGGTGTTGTATGCCTGTTTCTCGTTCAACTGGTCAACCCGGCAGTACATCGGCCACGCGTTTTCCAAGCGGGAGATCATTGAAGGGGCGTGGAACCTGAAGCACAATCGGCTGATGTCGTGGTTGTTGCTGCATGGGGAATGGGATTTGAATCATCATCGCCACCCGGAAGTGTCGTGGATTTATCTGCCGCGCGTTGCGCCGGCGGGTGAAGATCGCCCAGGATACATCCCCCACTATTTTCGACAATGGCTGGGACCACGGCCGGCCGGGCCGCCTCCCCCCACAGACACCGGGTCGGTCGGACCGCGTTCATGAAAATCACGTTCATTCGTCCCAATCTGTACGACGGGAGATCGTCGGACGCGATGCACCCGTTGTGCTTCGCGATCCTGAAACGGATCACCCCGTCAGATGTCGAGACGGAGTTCTACGACGAACGGCTCGAAGAGATTCCTCTGGAACGGAAGACCGACCTGGTCGCGATGACCGTTGAGACGTACACCGCCCGGCGGGCGTACCAGATCGCGACCGCGTACCGGCGGCGGGGAATCCCCGTGGTGATGGGAGGCTACCATCCCACGTTTCTGCCCGAGGAGGCTCTGCAATTCGCTGACGCCGTTGTGGTGGGGGATGCCGAGGGGATTTGGCCACAGGTTGTCGAGGACGCGCGGAACGGAACCTTACAACGGCTTTACCGCCAGGACGATTTCCCCCAGCTCGCCGGTTCCGACCCGGACCGCAGCATCTTTCGGGGGAAGCGGTACGCTCCGCTCACCCTGGTGCAGTATGGTCGCGGCTGCAAATACAACTGCAATTTCTGTTCGATCCGCGCGTTTTACGGCAATTCGCTGAGACAACGCCCGGTGTCGGAGGTGGTCGCGGAGATCCGCCGACTCAAGAGCAGAATGGTGTTCCTGGTCGACGACAATCTGTTCGTCGATATCCCGAAGGCGATTGAACTTTTCGAAGCGTTGATTCCCTTGAACATCTGCTGGTCCTGTCAGATTTCGATCGACATCGCGCAGGACCGGTCGCTGGTCAAGCTGATGCAGAAGAGTGGCTGTATCAGCGCGCTCATCGGATTTGAATCGCTCAACCGCGACAATCTGGTGCAGATGCGAAAGTCGTGGAATCTGAAGTATCACGATTATCAGACCTCGATCCGGGTGTTTCAGGAAGCCGGAATCATGATCTACGGCACATTCGTGTTCGGGTACGACCAGGACACCGCCGACTCATTTGACGCCGCCGTCGAATTCGCGATTGAGAACAAATTCTATCTGGCGAATTTCAACCCCTTGACCCCGACCCCGGGTGCGGATTTGTATCGCGAACTGGAGGAGCAGCGACGGCTCGTCTTCGATCGGTGGTGGCTCGATCCCGAATTTCGTTACGGGACGGCGACGTTTCATCCCAAGGGGATGACGGCGGACGAACTGACGGCGGGATGCCTGCGGGCGCGGCTCAAATTCAATACCTATCGATCCCTGTTCCAGCGGGCTTTCGCCCCCGCAACGAACATGCGCACTCCGTACCGACTGGGGATGTTTCTGTTGTCGAATCTGATTTCGAAACGGGAGATTCTGCGGAAGCAGGGGCATCGGCTGGGTTCCGCCGCTCCTCTCGAACCGGTGGAGGTGCTGGCGTGAAGATCACATTCATCATGCCGAATATCGGCCGGCAGGATCACAGCCTGTACGTTGATGAGGCGCGGATGGAGCCTCTGAGTCTGGGGGTCTTGGCGGGGCTGACTCCCCCCGATGTCGAATGCGTACTCTACGACGATCGGATGGAGGAGATACCGTTCGACGAACCGACCGATCTGGTGGCGATCAGCATCGAGATCTACGCCGCCCGTCGCGCTTATGAGATTTCCGCCGAGTACCGGGCACGGGGGGTTCCCGTGATCTTGGGAGGAGCGCATCCGTCGTTGTTCCCTGAAGAATGCCAGGCGTACGCCGACTCGATTTACATTGGCGATGCTGAATTTCGCTGGGCCGAGGTGGTCGACGACGCGCGAAGTCATCGCTTGAAACCGCGCTACGACGCCGCAGTGGGTGTGGCGCAGGCGGGGGGCGCGCTCCCCCGGCGGGACTTGTTCGTGGGCAAAGGCTATTTGCCCCTGACGTTGATGCAGTTCAGTCGCGGTTGTCGCTTCGCCTGCGACTTCTGCGCCGTCACGGCTTATTTCAAGAAGACGCAGTACATTCGCCCGACCGCGGAAGTCCTGGAGGAGATCCGGCAGCAGGACCGAAAATTCGTCTTTTTCGTCGACGACAATTTTCTGTCAAACCACGCGGCGGCCAAGTCCTTTCTCCGCGATCTGATTCCGATGAAGATCCGCTGGGTGTCACAGGCGTCGATCGACATGACGAACGACACCGAGCTGATGGAACTGATGGCAGCGAGCGGCTGCATGGGGCATGTGGTCGGGTTTGAATCAATCAGCCCCGAGAGCATCAAGCTGATGAAGAAGGCCCCCAACCTGCTGCGCAAAGAAGGCTGGGACCGATACCAGTCGCAGGTCGAAATCTTGCGGAAGTACCACCTGCAGACCTGGGCGACATTCACACTGGGCCACGATTTCGACACGATCGAATCCATTCAGCAGACTCACGAATTCGCGATGCGGAACCGCTTCTGCTTCGCGGCGTACAATATCCTGATGCCGTACCCTGGAACACCGCTCTACGATCGGTTGAATCGCGAAGGGCGGCTGTTGTTCGGCGGGAAGTGGTGGTTGCATCCCGAGTATCGCTTCAACCAGGCGACGTTTCTCCCGAAAACCATGACTCCCGACGAACTGACCGATGTCATCTGGAGCTGCCGGGACAAGTGGAACAGCCCGCGATCGATCTTCTACCGGATGTGGGATTTCAAAACCCACATGAGTTCGTTCACCCGGCTGTTCATGTACCTCGCGTACAACCCGCTGTACGCGAAAGAGTCGTACAAGAAACAGGGAATGTTGTTCGGAAGAAATCGCCGGGGACCGATCGGCGTGCCGGTGGGTGAAACGGCGACGCGCGAGTCGGCTCGGGTGGTCCAATGATCGAATCGCGGCGTGGTGTGCCGCGACAGAATCGTCCGTCGTGCAGCGACCGAATCAACGTAGGCGGCACTCTCTGAGTGCCGGCCCCGATGTGCGCCCGATGCGAAAAACCGCGCCCCGGGGCCATGCGAACGACCCCGGGCGCTGGCGCTTCGGCAACACGTTCATCGTCGGCCCTTCGCCGAACAATTCAGTCGACGTCGTGGGCCGCCCCCAGTACGTCTCTCGAGATTTTGGACCGCGTCTTACGCCAGAATCTCCTGCACAACCCGCGCTGGCCGGCCGTCGGTCAGGCGCTGTTGCCGGCCACTGTTGTGGTACACCAGCTTCGTGTGATCCAAACCAAGCTGGTTCAGGATCGTCGCCTGGAAGTCATTGGGGGTCATGATATTCACCGCCGCTCGATGGCCCACTTCGTCGGTCTCGCCGTAGGTGATCCCGGGCTTGAATCCCCCGCCCGCCAGCCAGATCGAAAAGCCCTGACCGTTGTGGTCGCGCCCGGCGGCGTCGTTGAGTTCACCTTCGCAAACGGGAAGCCGACCGATCTCGCCCCCCCAATGGACGATGGTCGTGTCGAGCAGACCGCGCTGTTTGAGATCCTTAACCAGCGCCGCCGCCGGCCTGTCGGTCTGCTTGCAAATTCCGGGAAGACCCGTGCGGATGGACTGATGGTTATCCCAAGGCTGTCCCCCCAGGAACAACTGGACGAACCGCACCCCCCGCTCGACCAGTCGCCGCGCGATGAGACAGCGCTGTCCGTATGACCGGGTCGCGTCCTGATCCAGTCCGTACATCTTATGGATGTACTCCGGCTCCTGACTGATGTCGAGCGCATCTTTGGCGGCCGTCTGCATGGCGGCGGCGAGTTCGTAACTGGCGATCCGCGCTTCCAGCTCGGCTTCCCCAGGATGCAATTTCGCATGCCGACGGTTGAGCTGATCCAGAAACGCCAGATTCTGTTGCTGCAACGTTCCCTTGAGCCGGGGGGGCGGATCGAGGTTGAAAATCCGCGGCTCCTGCGGTCGCAACACGGTCCCCTGATACGTCGGGGGCATGAACCCGCTCGACCAGTTCAGCGTCCCATCCACCGGATGGCCACCCGGATCGGCCAGCACCATGTAGGCCGGCAGATTCTGAGACTCGTTCCCCAGCGCGTAGGTGATCCAGCTTCCCAGCGTGGGGCGACCGGTCACGCCGGCGATTCCGCCGTGGAAGTAGCGAATGGATACCTCGTGTCCATTGTGCCCCGTGTGCATCGATCGCAGGACGGCGATGTCATCGACAATCCCCGCGATCTCCGGCAGCAGTTCCGAAACATCGGTCCCGCACTGGCCGTGTTTCGAAAACTTGAACGGACTGCCGAACAGCTTTTTGCTGGCGCGGTTCACGAAGCTGAAGTGAACGTCACCACCGTAATCGGTCCCGTTCTTCGCCGTCAGTTCGGGCTTCGGATCGAGCAGGTCGACGTGCGACGGTCCCCCGTGCATGAACAGCGAGATCATCGCGTTCGCCCGCGGGGGATGATGCGGCGTGCGCGGCTTCAAATCGAGCGGCAGGTTCTCCCCCGGTTTGCCCGAGGGAACGTCGGCGAGCAAACCCTGCTCTTGCAGCAGCGTGGCGAGCGCGAACGAACCAATGCCAAACGCCGAACGTTCTAGAAACTCCCGCCGAGTGGTCGGAGGAGCCGGTTCGCACGAAGGACAGACGGTGACGTGTTCAGTCGACATGCAGGAACTCGTTGGAACTGAATAACTGTTGACAGAGACTGGTCAGAGCGGCCAGTTCATGATCCGACTTTTCGCCAACCGTTCGCAGATGGGCGAGCTGACTCGAAACGAACTGGCACGCCAGTTCCCATTCTTCTGAAGTGATCGGTCGCAGGTAGGCAAGCTGCCAGGCGTAGGCGATCTGTTGGGGCAGCGCCATTCCCTGCGGACCGTGGAAATCACTCGACGAATTCCAGACGCCAGCGGCGGCCCCGGCCGAATTGGTCAGTTTCAGTTCGACGTCCCAGTTGAACGAATCGCTCTCAAACGTCCCCCGGCAATCGACGATGAAATCAATCGTGTCTCCCGCCTCAACCGCGAAGCTCCCGACGGGGGTCGCGACTTCACCCGTTTTCGCGTTCCATTCCCCCACAGGACCGCCCCGGCTCGAAACAACCCGGCCACGGACCCCGTCGCCGTTTTCCGATCCATGTGCCAGTTTGCCTGCGACGGTCAAGTTTCCTGCCAATGGGGCCACCCAGCGACGGATGGCGGCGTGCTGTTCGTCGCCGGGGTGTCCCCCCGCCGCGTGCAGAAGCACCCAGCCAATCGTGACGTCGGGTAGCGCCGTCCCCCCTTGCCAGTTGGTGCCGCTGAAGTGCGGCAACGGCGTGTAACCGGCGACCCGCTGAGTAGCGGCGTCGAATGCGCCATAGCCGAACTGCCAGGCGGCTGTGTGTCGAGGGAACTTCGCGGCCAAGGTGGCGGCTGGTTCCTTCAGGTAGTCGGCGGGAGTCTCTTTCCGTACCCGTTGGGCGAAATGTTCGGCTTCCTTCAGCACCGATTCATTGTTCATCAGCATGAGCGATTGAACCGCCCCGGCACTCGAAACCCGCTTCTCGCAGTTCACCAGCATCACCGGTGCGTCGAATGTGGTCAGGAACGAAACCGGCTTCGTTCTCCGCGACTGAAGATAAACGCTCCGTCGCGGGGCATCGTCCTTCGACAACACCTGGCCCGCGAAATTCTCCTCCACCGGAATCGCCGGGCCGAATTGAGCCCGGTCCAGCCGACCGGAAACAACCAGCATCCGGTCACGCAGCGCCTCGGCTTCCAGTCGCTTGAGCGGAAACTGCCAGTACAGCGTGTTTTGCGAATCAATCTGCCGGGGATTGACAGCGGCGGTCGCGCCATTCGACTGCGACGCGACCGAAGATTGTCGGTAGACCGCCGACGTCATGATCGCGCGGTGCAATTGCTTCAGGCTCCAGCCTTGTCGCACGAATTCGTCGGCGAGCCAGTCGAGCAATTCGGGGTGAGTGGGCCGAACGCCCAACAAGCCGAAGTCGGCGGGAGTGTCCACAATTCCCTTGCCGAAGTGATGCAGCCAGATACGGTTGGCGATAACGCGTCCCAACAGCGGGTGCGTGCCGTTGGTCAGGTGCTTCGCCCAGGCGAGTCGGCGTCCCGTGGTGGGCAGATTCGGATCCTTCTCCGCGATGTCGACGCGTGCGCCTTCCGGGGCGGCGATGGTGAGATCGCCCGGCCCAATCGCTTGCCGACGGTCGCGATAATCCCCCCGGTAAAACAGGTTCGTGACCGGAATCACTCCCGCGATCTCGTTGGCGACACTGAGAAAATCCTCCACCGGCTTTTCGGCCCGTTTGGCGTTGATCTTCTCCTGGTCCTTTTTCAACTCGTCAGCCGCCGGCTGGTTGTACTGATAGAGTACTCCCGGACTGATGTTGACCTTCGGATTGTCGGCGAGCAGTTTCTTTTGTTCTTCGGTCCGCTTGTCGGCCGGCGCGGTGTAGGCGTCGCGAAACGCCGTTCGCTGATCTTCGGGAAAATTCTCCAGCACCTTCTCGAACGCCGCCATCACGAACTGCGACTGTTTGGCGTTGAACGCCGTTTGAAGCGTGTTCGCCTCGGCGTCGATGGCGCCCGCTTTGGCGCGGTCGGCGTCGGTGTAGAGCGACACCAGCCGCTGACCGGGGCGTCGCCAGTGCGACGGGTCGATCGCCGGCTCGAAGATTGCCCGCAATCGGAAATAGTCGGACTGTGGAATCGGATCGTATTTGTGATCGTGACACTGGGCACACCCGACCGAGAGTCCCAACAACGACGTCGACACGATTTTCAGCATGTCGCCAACCACCAGATTCGCCCCTTCGTCCTGGTCGCCCCCACCCGTGGTGGTCTGGTCGACCCCCATCTTCAGAAAACCAGTCGCGGTCAGTCTCTCGATCTGGTCGGCGGTCAGGTTGTTCCAGGGTTGTGGAACGAGTTCGTCTCCCGCGAGCTGTTCGACCAAAAACTGATCGAACGGCTTGTCGGCGTTCAACGAGCGAATCACGTAGTCGCGGTACTTGTACGCGAATGGACGCGGGGTGTCTTCGTTGCCATTCCCTTCCGAGTCGGCGTACCCCGCGACGTCGAGCCAATGCCGACCCCAGCGCTCGCCGTAGTGGGGAGACTTCAAGTAGCGGTCGACCATCTTTTCGTACGCGTCGGAGCTGGCGTCGTTCAGATACTCGTCGATCTCGGCAGGTGTCGGGGGCAATCCGGTGAGGTCGAACGCCACACGCCGCAACAGTGTCGGTTTGTCGGCTTCGGGAGCCAGCCGCATTCCCCGCTCGCGGAGCTTCGCCAGCACGAACGCGTCGACCGGTGTCCGGACGACATCGGCCCCCGGCTGTTGCACGAGTCCCCCCGGACTGGCGACGGTGTTCGCCAGCGCCGGCGATTCATGCCTTCGAATTGGCTGAAACGCCCAATACGCCCGCTCTTCGGGAGTGATGTCGAAACCGAGTGGCAACGTGGCGGGTTCTTCACGGCCCACTGGCGCGCCGGCGGCGATCCATTGCTCCAGAATCGCCAGCTTCTCGGGAGGAACCTTCTTCTCGGTGGGGGGCATTTCCCCCGACTTCATCCGTTCGATCAGCAAACTGCCCGCGACGTCCCCGGGAACAATCGCCGGCCCCGTGTCTCCCCCCTTCAGGGCGAACCGCTTGAGCCTCAGGTCGAGCCCGCCCGACAGTTTCGCGTCACCGCCGTGACAGTCGAAACAGTACGCTTTCAGAACCGGACGAACATCGCGTTCAAAGACGAGTGGTTCCGCGGCGTGAGCGACGGAAACCGTCCCCAGCCACCACGCCGCCAGCAAGAACGGCAGTTGTCGGACGAAGCAGGGAACAGATCCGCGATGTCGCGGCGAAGGCAGGAGCGAGAGCATCGGGCGTCACGGAGGGAGTGTGGGGTGGGTAGCAATGCGGACCGCAACAAGTGTTGTCGGCGATCTGGGTTGCATGCTCTAACATTGATGTTAGTCAACGGAATGGGGGGGGACAATGTCGATTCGCAATTGCAGCGCCAAAACCGTTACGACCCGCCTCGACTGCCGACGTTTGCTGGAGTAAACAGACCCCCTGACCAGATGCCCCTGCGGCCGCGTCCCTGCTTTTGCCCAGCCGCTCGCACGCAAACTGCGGAACCTACACACTGTTTCAGTTCCAGCCGCAGATCTCTCGCGATCGGACTCCACGCCGGATTAGCGGCCACCCGTCGATCCCGTCACCGAGCGGGCGAACTTGATCGCATCCGGGAAAACGGTGCGCGGTTGAATCCGCCGGGCGGTCGGGTCGAACTCCCCGACGGCGACCAGCTCCCCCGCCTGTGAAATCAGCGCGACGTCCGTCCCCGGAATCGAAACCGACTCATCGATCATCAGGACGCAGCCGCGCGACAGAAGATCCAGCTCGATGTCGCCGCACGTGAACCGGGAAAAATGGTCCACGATCGCCAGCGGCGGCCGCAGGTGTGTACGCCACGATTGCCGATCGAGGGCCGAGAGCGGAATGGCAGTTTCCAAAGTGAACCCGCCGATCGCGGTGCGGATCAGATCGGTCATGATCGCTCCACAGCCCAGATCGCGACCCAGGTCCCGTCCAATCGCCCGCACGTAGGTCCCGGAACCACACTCCATTTCCAGCTCCAGCCGCGGATGCTGGTAGTCGAGCAGACGCAGGGAATGCACGTCGACGGGGCGCGGCTGCAAGTCGGCGATCTCCCCCTGCCGGGCGAGATCGTACGACCGCTCACCCGCGATCTTCACCGCCGAGTAGATGGGTGGCACCTGGAGAATTGTCCCGGTGTACTTCGGGAGCAGGTTCTCGATCTCTTCGAGCGTGGGAACCGGGGCGTCGGGAGTCGGCACCACGACACCGGTGCGATCATCGGTGTCGCTGGTGGCACCCAGTTCGAAAACCGCCCGATAGCGTTTCGGCTGCTGCTGCACGAGCGGAACCAGACGCGTCGCCCAGCCAACGCACACCACCAGCACCCCGGTGGCCAGCGGATCGAGCGTGCCGGCGTGACCCACCCGACCCGAACGAACGAGTTTCGACGTTTCGTCCACGACGTGCCGAGAGGTGACACCGGCCGGTTTGTCGACGCAAAAGACTCCAGCGAGTGGACTGCGGGCCATTACAGCGACATCTGCACGCGCTGTTGCTGGTGCGCGAGCGCCGCTTCAATGAAACCGACGAACAGCGGGTGCGCCTTGTTCGGCTTCGATTTGAATTCGGGGTGATACTGCACTGCCAGAAACCACGGATGGTCGGGCAGTTCGACAATCTCGGCCAATCCCCCATCGGGACTGGAGCCGGTGATCTGCATTCCCGCCCGCGCGAACCGTTCGCGGAAGGCCGGGTTGAATTCGTAGCGGTGACGATGTCGTTCGACGATTCGTTCGGCGTCGTAACAGTCGGCCGCTCGAGTTCCTGGTTCCAGCAGGCAGGCCTGCGCCCCCAGTCGCATCGTCCCCCCCATTTCGACAACCTTGCGCTGGTCGTTCAGGAGGCAGATCACCGGATGGGGCGTGTCGCCAGCGAATTCGGTGCTGTTCGCGTTTTCCAGACGCATCACATTGCGGGCGAATTCAATCACCGCGCACTGCATCCCCAGACAGATTCCGAAGAATGGAATCTCGGATTTTCGGGCGTACCGGATGGCGTCCACTTTGCCTTCGATCCCGCGCATTCCGAACCCGCCAGGAACCAGAATCCCGTCGACTCCGCCCAGAACGGAATGGGGATCGCCACGTTCCAATTCCTCGGCTTCCACTCGCTTCACGATCACTCGCGTGGAATGCGCGATGCCGGCGTGATCGAGCGATTCGTAGATCGACTTGTACGCGTCTTTGTGCTGGATGTATTTCCCGACGACGGCGATCGTGACTTCATGTTCAGGATTGCGAACCTTGTGCAGCAGGTACTGCCACTCGCTCATGTCGATTGGTCCCGCCTTGAGTCCCAAGCGGTCGACAATCAACTGATCGAGGCCATGTTCGACCAATCCCAGCGGAACTTCGTAGATCGAGAATTCCTTGTCAGGCTCTTCGATCACCGCGTTCTTTTCGACATTGCAGAACAGCGCGATTTTCTCGGCGTTTTCGCGTCCCAATTCCCGTTCGGTCCGCACCACCAGCACGTCGGGCTGAATCCCGATCTGACGCAATTGCCCCACGCTGTGTTGCGTCGGCTTGGTTTTCACCTCGCCCGCCGCCTTCAAGAACGGCACCAGCGTCAAATGCACGAACAGGCAGTTCTGTCGACCTATGTCGAGCGGGATCTGGCGGATCGCTTCCAGAAACGGCAACCCTTCGATATCGCCGACCGTTCCCCCCAGTTCGGTGATCACCACATCGACGTCGGGGCTGGCGAGTTTGCGAACCGCCAGTTTGATTTCGTTGGTGATGTGGGGAATCACCTGGACCGTCTTCCCCAGATACTCCCCCCGGCGCTCCTTGTTGATCACACTCAGGTAGATTCGCCCGGTCGTGTAATTCGAGTCGCGCGAAAGGTCGCTGTTGGTGAACCGTTCGTAGTGACCCAGGTCGAGATCGGTCTCGGCTCCGTCATCGAGAACGTACACCTCGCCATGCTGATACGGACTCATCGTCCCCGGATCGACGTTGAGATACGGGTCGAGCTTCTGCATGCGAACCCGCAGGCCACGCCGTTCCAGCAGCAACCCGATGGCCGCCGACGTCAGTCCCTTCCCCAGTGAACTGACCACGCCGCCGGTCACGAAAATGTGCTTCGTCATCCTTTGCTCGTCCTGTACGCAAACTCAGTGCTGTTCCGAATGGGCGGAGAAATCCGCCAAATGCCCCACGTCACGGCGAACTCCCGATCCTGCCCCGGTGCCGGGCGACGAACCGAGCATAATCTTCCGGTGTGTCGATGCCAACGGCTGGATGTTCGACCACCCCGACCTGAATCCGGGCTCCCGCCTCCAAGGCCCGCAATTGTTCGAGTTTTTCTAGTTTTTCCAATCGCGAGACCGGCTTTTTTGTCAGGCCCAGCAGGAATTCGCGGCGGTAGGCGTACAACCCCAGGTGGAGCAGCCAGGGAGAATCGCGTTCCAGCAATTCATCGGCATTTTGGTCGCGGCAAAACGGAATCAGGCTGCGACTGAAGTACAGCGCCCGACCATCCGCACCGCAAACCACCTTGACACACGAATTGCTGTCGCGGACCTCGCGGGAGCGAATGGGGGTCGCCAGCGTCGACATCGACGCCTCGGGACAGTCGACCAGGAGCTGCACAAGCTGCTCGAGGTGTGCCGGGTTGAGTTCGGGCTCGTCCCCTTGAATGTTGACCACAATTTCGCAGTGAGGGAACGACTTTCCAATCACTTCGGCGATCCGGTCAGTTCCGCTGGGGTGCTCACCCGTCGCCTCGCACCGCGCGCCAAACCCCCGCACACAGTCGATCAGCTCGGCTCCTTCAGCGGCGACGACGAGTTCCTGAAAACAGCCCGCCTGCCTCGCCGCTTCGTACGTATGTTGAATCAACGGCTTGCCCGTTTCCGACAGCAGCAGCTTACGCGGCAACCGGGTTGACGCCTCTCGGGCTGGAATGACCCCCACAACCGTCCGATCCACGCTGAATCCTCCGTGAAGAATCGCCGCCCGAGAACTTCGGCCGACAACGGGAGTCTATCAGACCGGAGGTGGGTTTTCATCCACGCTTTCGCGTTCCAGGCGGGCGAGAAATTCCCGTGGGTCGGCGGGCGGGTCGCCTCCCAATTGGAGGGGAGAATCGGCAGCGCCGGATGCGTGACGGCGGAGCGGCACACGGCGGGCGGACCATTGCCGGGTCACAAACACCAGAATGCCGAACGTGCAGACCAGCAAAACGACCGCTGGCACCATC
Organism: Planctomicrobium piriforme; assembly: GCA_945860955.1. Classification (GTDB taxonomy): domain Bacteria; phylum Planctomycetota; class Planctomycetia; order Planctomycetales; family Planctomycetaceae; genus UBA10511. The sequence goes on along the minus strand of CAMATH010000084.1, from coordinate 21,454 downwards.
AACGACGCCATGCGGTCCGAGACTTCCTTTGATCCGCTCCGGACGACTTTCTGAAACTCACGCCCGATGAACATCGGAGCGGCATGTTGACCATGCGCGGTGGCGTAATTCAGTCGTTTGAAAAAATACGCCGGGATTCGTACCCGTTCCCGAATTTCGTTTCCTTCCGTGAAGTCCGAAGGAGCGAAAACGCAAACGATGCGATACGGATTGGTCCGCCCCGCCTCATCCGTGAACAGCCAGCCCTCGTACAACTCGTCAAAACCTTCGTCATTGGGACCGGCAGGAATCGGGCCGAATCGACGCAGTTCTCCCTCGACCCAGACAATCTCGCCCCGATGCTCCGCCGGGTCGTTCATCAGCGTCGCATAGGTCAAATCGCGACGGGCCGCCGACTCAATCCGGTCGGCGGAAATCTCCCGCGATTTCGCCAGCATCGCGAAATACGCCGGGTTTTCCGCCGCCCGAACTCCAACGCGTGAATCCTCGACCGCGTCCAGAAAATCGCCGGAGATCCGCAGGTCCAAATCGGCCGGCTGTCGGTCACGAGTCGCCTGACGCGCGATTTCCCGGGGGGTGACAATGCGTATCTGGTCTGGTTCGAGGTCGTCTTTTTCCGCGAGCGCCGACTGCGGTTTCCCTTCGCGAGCGGTTGGGGAACGGGTGGGATCGGGGGCGAGCCACTTCCAGTTACCGGGCTTACGGGCCTCGCTGATCGCGATCAAAACAATCGCCAAAGACATCACCGACCAGACGATCCGCCGACGATTCCGAGCCGGGTTGTAGCGGGGAGTGGTGCGTTGGGTGGTGGTGGGCTTCATGGGGTGGATTCTATACCGCGAGCGGAGTGAAATGCGACAATCTCTTGGGAGCCACCTTGTTGGCTAGCCCTGTCGAATGTCGCTGAATCGTTCGTACTCTGCCAGTCGTAGTCCAGTTCACTCACAAATACGCGTGCGCCGACGATTGGGATCGCGAGACAGGGGTCATGGTCTGGAAACCTCGCCTGAATTGCGTCCGATGGAGTGTCGATGACTCGTGGCACCAGCGGTTGGGCTGGCAAGCCTGCTTGACGCGCTGCACAATGGGGCGATCATGCCTGCCCAGACTCTGCCTGCGATCGATTTGCGTCTCTGCACTGTGTGCGGAGATTGTGTCGCGTGCTGCCCGGTGGATTGCCTGCGAATCGATCTCGGCGGCGCGGTCGTGGTGTCCCCGCATGCGTGCGTCAGTTGCGCGGTGTGCGAGGCGATCTGTCCGGTGGACGCAATTGCGATGTCACCGCAGGAGTGGTAAAACCAACCCCGGGCGGTCGACCGATCGGGCGGCACCGCTTCCCGAATCTGCCCGTCCCGCTACGAACCGCGTTGGAGCCCCATGAGTTCCGCCCCGCTGAGTGAATCCCAGGTCCGCGACTGTCTGCGCGGCGTCAATGATCCGGAAATCGGTCGGTCTTTGGTCGACTTGGGGATGCTGAAGGGCGTCCGAACCAGCTCGGAAGGAGGGACGGCGGTCACCATCAAGTTGCCGACCCCGGCCTACCCCGCGCCCGAGCGAATTGCTGATCTCGTCAAGGGGGCAATCTCCCGGCTGATTCCGACCAGCGGTTCCGTCACGGTCGATTTTGTCTGGGAAGTCGCCGGCAAAGATTCCGGGGGCACCCTGGGGCTGCGCGCGAAAAACGTCATCGCAGTCGGGAGCGGCAAGGGGGGCGTTGGCAAAAGCACGATGGCCGCGTCGCTGGCGGTCGGCCTGCAACGCGCCGGCGCGAAAGTCGGAATCATGGATGCCGACATTTATGGACCAAGCGTCCCCCACCTGTTCGGCGTCAAGGGTCGGCCGCACATTGTCGAAGAAAAAGGCCCCGAGGGGCAGATCATCCAGCGGATGGATCCGATCGAGGCCGACGGTGTCAAAATCATGTCAATCGGGTTTCTGGTCGCTCCCGATGAGCCGGTGATTGTCCGTGGTCCGATTCTGCATCGCACGATCGAACAATTCCTGAGGCAAACCGCTTGGGGCGAACTCGACTACCTGATCATCGACCTTCCTCCTGGAACGGGGGATATCGCACTCACTCTGTCGCAATTGCTGGGACTGGCGGGGGCCGTGGTCGTCTGCACTCCGCAGCAGCTCGCGTTGATTGACGCCGTCAAAGCGATCAACATGTTCCGCAAAGTGAAGATTCCCGTGCTGGGGCTGGTCGAGAATATGACCGGCGAAATCTTCGGTCGTGGCGGCGCAAAACTGAAGGCCGCCGAGATGGGGGTTCCCTTTCTCGGTGAAGTTCCCATCAACGCGAAGATCCGCGAACTGGGGGACGCGGGACGAATTCGCGCCGCGTTCGACGCCGACAGTCCGGCACGGGCTCCCCTGCAGCACGTCTGCGAACAGGCAGCGATTCAGATCGCGAAATCGCTGCTGGAAACGCCCAAGATGCCCTCGCTCGAGATTTTGTAACCCGACCAACCGCCTGACGCAGGAGGCGCTCATGCCGCAGTTCGACCTGAATTTCACGTGGGGGGGCGGCGCGCCCCTGGATCGGCCCCCTGCGCGGCGGGCGCTGCCGTTGGTCGTGCGACTGCTGGTCGTCTCGGGAGTGATCGCGGTGTTGCTGTGGGCGGTAACGCCTCGTTGCGCAGAGGCACAGACGAAAGACAAGCTCGCCGTCGCCCGCGACAAGATGGTCTCGATCTATCTCGCGCAAGAGGGAATCAAGAATCCGCGAGTTCTCGACGTGATGCGGCAGGTGCCCCGGCATCTGTTCGTCCCCCAAGCGCAACGGTCCGGAGCCTACTTCGACCAGGCGCTTCCCATCGGTCACAAACAGACGATTTCGCCCCCCTACATCGTCGCCTACATGACCGAGATGCTCGATCCCCACCCAGAGGATCGGGTGCTGGAAATCGGTACCGGCAGCGGTTATCAGGCGGCGGTTCTGGCCGGACTGGTCAAAGAAGTCTACACGATTGAAATCGTGGAGCCGCTGGGCAAGACGGCGGCCAGGGTTCTGTCGGATCTCAAGTACGAAAATGTGAATCCCCGGATCGGTGACGGCTATCTCGGTTGGCCCGAAAAAGCCCCGTTTGACAAAATCATCGTCACCTGTTCGCCGGAAGACATTCCCAAGCCCCTGGTCGAGCAGTTGCGTGAAGGGGGACGGATGATCATTCCGATTGGCGAACGCTACGATCAGGCGTTTTACCTGCTGGAAAAGAAGGAGGGGGAACTCGTTCGCAAGAAGCTGCTTCCGGTTTTGTTTGTTCCAATGACCGGAGATTCGGAAGACAGTCGCAAGGTGCAGCCCGATCCGTCCCGCCCCACAATTCGCAACGGCGGCTTCGAAGCAGAGAACGACGGGATCGCTGAAAACTGGTATTACCAGCGACAGCTCACCCGTGCGACCGACGGCGCTCCCGAAGGACAGGCCTATATCCGTTTTGAGAATGTCGATCCCGGACGCGGCGCACAATTTCTGCAGGGGATGGGAGTCGATGGATCGAAAGTGTCGGCGTTGCAATTCAGCCTGCGGGTCCGTACCAAGGGGGTGAAACTGGGAGAACGCCCGGATGAACGCCCCGCGCTGCGGGTTCATTTTTACGACGTCGACCGGCGCGAACTCCCCTCGGACGGCGTCGGTCCGTGGGATGGAACATTCGACTGGAAGCGGGTCTCAAAGCTGGTGCATGTTCCGCCCAAGGCGCGAGAGGCGATCGTGCGAATTGGCCTCAACGGCGGAACGGGGGAATTGTCGGTGGATGATGTACAAATGAAGGCTGTCCCGCGGTGACTACCACGAATCCTGTCGATGTCCGTCACGTATCGAATGCTCCGGGCGACCCCGCGACGTTGCTGAACCTCGCCCGGACCGGTTGCGTCTGGTTTGAAATGCCCGGGCGCACTCACATCGAACTGGGGGGAGCCGACCGGGCGAAGTTTCTGCACAACTTCTGCACGAACGACATCAAGGGGCTGCCGACCGGTAACGGCTGCGAAGCGTTCATCACATCGATCCAGGGGAAGATCCTCGGGCACGTGTTCGTCTACGCTGATCCCGACGTGTTGACGCTGGCGAGCGTATCCGGCTGCGCGGAGAAACTGCTGCGGCACCTGTCGCGGTATCAGATCACCGAGGAGGTCACATTTCAGGATCGGACCGCCGACTGGAGCAGCCTGTTTCTGGTCGGCCCCGCGGCCGCGAGTGTGTTATCACAACTCCTGGGTGGCCCCATTCCTGTACTTCCCGAAGCCGACCTTGGGAACATTGTGTTCGCGTTCGAGGGAAGTGAGGTGCGCATTCGCCGGAATGACTGGCTGGGCCTTCCAGGGTTCGAAATCACGGTCAACACAGCCGCGACATCAGATCTTGTCCTACGCCTGCGGACCTTTGCCCCTCAGGCAGGAAATGAGGTCTTTGAGTTTCTGCGGATCTCGGCGGGCTTTCCCTGGTACGGGGTCGACCTCAGTGACGCGAATCTGGCGCAGGAAGCGGCTCGCACCGGGCAGACCATCAGCTTTCGCAAGGGATGCTATCTGGGGCAGGAACCGATCGCGCGGATTGACGCGATGGGACACGTGAATCAGGAAGTGCGCACGTTGCGACTCGAAACGCCGCTCCCTCCTGTTCCCGGTACCGAGTTGTTTCCGCTCGCGGATCCGTCCAAGAGCGCGGGACGGGTCACCTCGTCGGCCGCCGCGCCGGATGGCTCGGGAGCGGTGTGCCTGGCTCTGGTTCGACGGGGTCACGAAGGGCATGGAAAGCGACTCCTGGTCGGTTCCGGTGCGGAAGCGACCGCGGGAGTCGTGTTGGGGATCGAGTCGGCATGAGTGTGTCGCCGCGCGGGGCGATTGAGGTCGCCGGTCTCACGAAAACCTACCGCCTGGGTGAACCGCGCAGTATTTTCTCGTGGCGGGCGCTTCCAGCGTTGTTGCGATCTCCCGACCCCGGCCGAAGTCTCAATGCGCTGAGCGACGTTTCCTTTTCTATTGCCCCCGGTGAATCGGTCGGACTGATCGGCCCGAATGGCACGGGAAAAAGTACCTTGCTGCGGGTTCTGACCGGAATCACCGACCCCACCACGGGAACCGTCCGACACGGCGGGCGGATTGCCGGGGTTCTCGATTTGGGAAGCGGTTTTTATGAAGAACTCAACGCGTACGAGAACACGCTGCTCAACGCGCAATTATTGGGAATGACCCGCCGTGAGGCGCTCGCAAAAATCGACGAGATTTTCCAGTTCGCGGAGCTGAACGACTTTCGGCACGCGCCGATGGGTCAGTTCTCGTTTGGCATGCGGCTGCGACTGGCATTCAGCATTGCGATGGCGCTGGAGCCGGACATCCTGCTGCTCGACGAAGTGATGGGAGTGGGGGATCTGCAGTTTCAACGGAGGAGTGCCGCCCGAATTCGCGAACTCGCGGACAAGGGGGTGACGCTGCTGGTGGTCTCACACCATCTTTCGGACCTGACCCGAGTCTGCACGCGCGGGCTTCTGCTGCATGGCGGTCGACTGGTTCACGACGGCCCGATCCAACAGACAATCAACGCGTACCTCGAGCAGTCCGCGCGGCCGACGGGAGGAACGATTGGCGGTCGCGGTGCCGACGACGCGGCCCGGGGAATCGCCGGTCTGGCGACAGGGCCGGCGCTGGCCACCGTCGAGATCCTTGAAGTCGAGGTACTCGGTCCCGCGGGTCGGCCCCAACTGGAATTTCGAACGGGGGAGCAGATCACGTTTCGACTGCGGTTCGGTTGCGAAGGAACGCTGGACCGCCCGGTGATTGGTTTTGGGATTTACCGGGAGGATGGGCTGTACCTGACACAAGTGACAACGGAAGCGAGCGGTCACCACACCGGTGTTTGTTCCGGGGAATCCGAGGCGGTCTTTCAGTGGGAGTGTCCGTTCACGACGGGAGGCTACCGGGTCTCCGCATCCATCGCCGATTCAACCGGACGAGCCGTCCTGGCGCAAGCGCATTCGGTGGCGGGCTTCGAAATCATCGCCCGCCCAGGATTCGACGGAGGCGTGATTCGGCTGGACGGACAATGGAGCGTCGGCACTTCGCAAGCGACGCCGACCCCGTCTGCCTGAGGACGACATTCTCGTAAAATCAACATCGGTCATTCCACTCTCACCCCCGCGGTTCGACAGGATGAACGTTACCACCGATTCTTATTCCGGCGTCGATTTTTACGCCATCGACGACCTGCTTTCTCCAGAAGATCTCACCCATCGCGCGCAGGTCCGCGATTGGGTCGAACGAAACTATCTCCCCGGAATCGCTGACTGGAACGAGCGCGCCGAATTCCCGCTCGACCTCGCCAGGCAGATCGCCCGGTTCGGCGCGTTTGGCGGAAACATCCACGGGTACGGCTGCGCCGGCCTCTCACCGTTGCAGTACGGCCTGATGATGCAGGAGCTGGAACGGGGCGACACCGGATTGCGAACACTCGCGTCGGTGCAGGGGGCGCTGGCGATGAACGCCATTCACATGTTCGGCTCGGAAGAGCAGAAGCAACGCTGGCTCCCTGAAATGGCGGCGGGGAACAAACTGGGCTGCTTCGGCCTGACCGAACCCGATTTCGGCTCGAATCCCGCTGGCATGACCACCACCGCCACCCGCACGCCACAGGGGTATGTTCTCAACGGCCGAAAAACGTGGATTGGTCTGGCGAACATCGCGGATATCGCGGTCATTTGGGCAAAGGTCGACGGACTCCCCGGCATGGATCCAACCTCCGCCGCCGCGGTACGCGGCTTCCTGGTCCCTGGGGGGACACCCGGATTCCGTCCCAGCGTCATCGATCGCAAACTCTCGATGCGGGCGGCCATCACCTGCCGCATCGAATTCGACAACTGCCTGATTCCCGAGTCCGCACTGTTGCCGGGTTCGAACGGACTCAAATCTCCCCTGTTGTGCCTGAATCACGCACGTTACGGAATCGCCTGGGGCGTGCTGGGGGCGGCCGCCGCCTGTTTTGAGGAGGCACGCCAGCACGCCGCTCGTCGGATTCAATTCGGGAAACCCATCGGCGCGTTTCAACTGGTGCAACGGAAGCTGGCGCAAATGCTCACCGAATTGACGAAAGCGCAGTTGCTGGCGTTTCGCCTGGCCCAACTCAAACAGGCGGGGCGTGCGACCCACGTGCAGATTTCGATGGCCAAACGGAATAACGTGGAAACGGCCCTCGAAATCGCCCGGTCCGCCCGCGAAATTCTCGGAGGGATCGGAATTCTCGGCGAACACCAGTCATTCCGCCACATGTGCAATCTCGAAAGCGTGAAGACCTACGAAGGAACCGACGACATGCACCTGCTGATCCTGGGTGAGCAGATCACCGGGCACTCCGCGTTTGGGGGATAATTGACACCCGCGGCCGTGGTATACTCCACTCCGCCGAAAGATCGTGTGATCCGAGTTCGACCCGACGAAGAGGAAATCATGGAACAACCCACTTTGACTGCATGCGATGGTCCCTGGTCAAATTCCTGCCTGGGACGACGCCAGTTCACGGCGCTGATGGCGCTGGCAGCTCTCGGGGGGCCATTGCGCTCCGTCGGGCAATCGAACGACGCCGGGGACGACGTGGAGTGGCTCAAAGATCTCCAAATCCCCCCGGCGATCCAAAAGACCGACCTGCCGAAGCTGACGTCCTTGCTGGAACCCCGGGAGGGAACCCGGATCACGACGGTCGCCGACTGGCTCCCCGAGCGGCGGCGGCTCCGTGACGCCTGGCTGGAGTTCCTGGGGCCCATGCCCACCGAACGCCCGAAAATCGAACTGGAGACGATTCGAGAGGATCATCCGGAAGGGTGTGTCCGACGGCTCGTGCGCTATGTTGGTGAACCGGGGATCGCGGTCGAAGGCTACCTGCTGATTCCAGATGATGATATTCCCGGCGGCGACTCCAAGGGGCGAAGGGCGGGACTGGTCGCACTTCATCCCACCACCAATGACACCATTCACGAAATCGCCGGTGTCAAAGGACCGGAAGCGCACCACCTGGGATTGCGGCTCGCAAGGCGGGGATTTGTGGTCTTTTGCCCGTTGTGTTTCCTTTGGCACGACGCGCGCGACATTCGCGACGCGGTCGCCAAGTTCCACGCACGCCGACCGACAACCAAAGGAATGCACAAGATGCTGTACGACGCCCAGCGCGGTGTCGACGCGCTGGAATCGCTGGACTCACTGGTTGATCCCCGGCGGATTGGCGCGCTCGGCCACTCCCTGGGAGCCAAAGAGACGTTGTACCTCGCCGCTTTTGATGATCGCATTCGGGCCAGCGTGTTCAGTGAAGGGGGAATTGGGTTTCCTTCCACCAACTGGCACGATCCGTGGTACCTTGGGCCAGCGATCCGCGACGAACGGTTTCCGCTCAATCATCTCCAGCTTCTGGCACTGATCGCTCCCCGACCGTTTCTCATCCTGGGAGGAGAATCAGGCCCCGGAGCGGCGGATGGCGACCGCAGTTGGCCGTACATCGAGTCGGCCCTGCCGGTTTACGAGCTGTATGGATCCCCCGCCCGTATTGGTCTGCTCAACCATCATGAAGGACATTCGATTTCCGATGCGAGTTTCGCCCGCATCACGGAGTGGCTGACCACGTATCTGAAATAGTCCGAGTGCCATTGCACTTCCGTGCCCCTCAGTCACCGCGAATTCGTTCCCCACTGCACGTCGCGGAACGTGACCGTCAGAGAGCATTCGTCAAAGGGCGGCGAATTCACCGACATCGTCATGCCGGCTGTGGCTCCGGCAATGGCGCTTCCACAGCGACATTCGCACGGTCTGGCGTGTCGTCAGACTCTTCTTGTCCCAGTCGCCCGAGCAGTCGATCGGCATTCGTAAGGCAGTAACGGCGGAAGAGCAGGGTCGCGACCAAGTGCGCCATCAAACTCACCCCTAGCATCGCCCAGAGCGGGGGCTGCTCCGCGTTCGGTCGATCGGGGGTCGGAATCCGCAGCACGCGCAGTCCTCGTTCCAATTCACGGATCAGTTCGGTCGGGTGCATCGACAGGATTCCGTCCAGCCAGAGCGGAAAGCCTGAATTGCCCAGCGCGCCCCACGAGCGGCGGATCACAATCGGAATCGCCAGCCAGGCGGCGACAACACCGGAGATAATCAGAACCGCTCGAATCTGTGACTTGACTTTCAGCCCGATCGCAAGGGACACCCACGTGAGCAGCCGCATGAAGATTGTCGCCGACGCGATGCTCATCCCCAGATACAACAGCATGAACGGGTAGCCCTGAAACCACCACGACTGGAAGAGAAATATGGTCACGAATGGAATCAGCAAGACCCGAAACAGTCGCCGAACGCCATCCTGCTTCTCCAGCAGGAGTTCTTCACCCGAAAGGGGAGTCGCCAGCAACACGTCCAGTGTCTGACGGGTCCGTTCTGAGGAAATCAGGCTGGCGGAATGAATGACCGTCATCAACGCCGCCAGCAGCCAGAGGCCGTACAGGTAAAACGTCACGACGACGATTTGAGTTCCCCCTGCGGTCTCCCCGGTGCCGAGCATGTAAAGGACGAACACCAGCGGCATCTCCAGCCCCATCAGCACCCGAAACAGATAGCGGAATGTCCCCAAGGACTTTTTCGCCGTCTCCCGCCAGGCGATCGGTCGATCTCCCGGCAGAGGCTCCCCGTCCTTCACCAGAACCACGCCCCCGGTCACCCGGTTCAAATTGTTGAATCTCCGGTCGAGCCATTTAAACGATTCCAGCAACAGATTTTTCGGAGGAATGAACGCCCGCCGCTCGAGATTTCGAATAGCCAGCATCAGAAAGATCGCAACAAACGACAGCAGAAAGAGCGCAACGTAGGGGAGGGCTTCGATGGTGACCTGTTGCCGTTGCACTTGTTCCAGCCAGAATTCTCCCCAACAAAACGGAAGAATCAGTCGACTCAGGAAGAAGATGACGAAATTCGCCAGCAACGCCTCGACCGTGGTCGCGAAATAGGCCGAGCAACAAACCGCCAACGCGGTTGTTTGCGCGACGGTGATCAACAAGAGCGCGCTGCCCCCCCAGAGTGTCCCCGACGTCAATCCCCCCAGGCTGTAGGCGACCGCCATCAGCGGCAGCGACAAAAAGACATACCCCACGATGGGGACAAATCGCCCCAGAAACTTCTGTACGATGATCTGCCAGGGACGCAACGTCGTGATCAGCAGGATCGCCAGCGTGTTGCGTTCTTTTTCCATCGTCAGACAACCGCACGTCACGGCGGGAACGAACAGGTAGAGCGCCCAGAATTGAAACCGGGTCAGCCAGTCGAACATCGCCTCCCCTTGCCCCAGCGCGCCCGACCCAGCCGTGAACGATCGGGCAAACAACACAATCGTCGCCGCGAGCACAGAGAGTCCGTACAAGAACCGGAGAACGTAGGTCCGGGCGCGCGACGACTGCTCGTTCAGTTCCTTGGCCAGCAAGGGCAACTCAAACCGCCGGTTCGGCCTCGGGTTCTTTTTCATCGCTGCCTCCGCAGACGACAGCGATAGATCGTCTTGTCTGCACCCCGTGGGACCACAACGATCAACACCAAGTCGTCGGGGTCGGAGGGGTCGTGAATCTTGAGGTCCTCCTGGTTGCTGTGTCCTGTTGGTCCCACTTGCGACAGCACGGAAAAATACTCACTGCCCTCGGCGATGGTGATCGCCCTAATAAAGTTCCGCAGAATGACGGACGAATCGAGTCCGAAACGCTGTTTTTCAAATTCTCCTTGTGTCAACATCATCACCCGGGCGCTCGGTTCCCGTTCACGGATCTTTTTGAGGGCGTTCAGCGCACCGTCAACTGACAACAAATCCACTTCGGCCAATTCCCGCCACGGGATCGCGTTCGCCCCCCTGCCGCCTCCCAAGGCCGTCTGACGCGAAACAACCGGTGCCCATTTCCGTAAGTTCTGCTGGACGACATATTCAAATGGAGGCCGACCGGTCAGTACCGGAATCTCGTTCGTCCGTTGATTGATCGCCTGCGCCGCTTCGGAAAAGGCCCCTTGTTGTCGCAATTCTTCCGCCAGGTGACTGTCGATTTCCTGATTCGCCCGCGTCAAGTCGACGTAGATCGTCTGGGAGAGTGGGATTTCGCGAACCTGCGGTGACGCGACCAGCACCATTTCGAACCGCGTCGCTCGAACCACATCTCCCTGTTCGCCAATGTCGACAACGTCGTACGCCGCGTTGAAATCGGTCGTACCCAACGACCGCTCGGCGATCGATGCCGTCAACCACGTGAACCCCAGCGAACAGATTGGCAGAAACCACCACGTGTAACGCCGCATCTTGAGCCAGCCGAGCAGGAAGTAGTCCCCCGGTGCCGCGAGGAGGAGAAACGTGAGCAGGATCACGAGAAACGCCAGATACGGAACGGATTTCGCGCGTGGCGGGCGCATTTCGAAGGTGAGTTCGCGCAATGGCGCGTCGCTGTCCAAAGGAACGTATCCATCGTCAAAGCCCCCCACGGGGATCTTTCTTCGAACCCAAACTCCCACATCCGTATCCGTCGTCGACCGGAGAATCTGCGACGTCTGATCCAACCGCATCTTCCACAAAAAGCAGACGACGGGGATCCATGATCGCGAATCTTCCCAAGGCTCAAATTGGTCCGGATCCTCGACAATCACGGCGCGTCCCAATCCCGGACGCGCGAGCCGAACTCCGTTTGGTGAGTCGTCAAACACCTGCAGTTTCCGATCGACGTCCAAACCATAGGCAGGACGATCGTGCGACGCGGCAGCCAGGGCATTCAGGAATTGGATGTGCCGCTCCTCCAGTCCTCGGTGTGGTGGAACAACACACACGCTCCCTCCCGCCCGGACCCATTCCACCACCGCCGCCAGATGTTGAACTCTCAGATCGGCCAGATTGTCCTGGTGAATCAACACCAGATCGACGCCGAGCAGTGCGATCGAGCTGGTCGGCAGATCGTCGGGACTGACGGACGAAGGATTCGTCACCAGGTTGACCCGCTGAGCGTTCTGATTTTCGGGTGAGAAGCGGTGAAGCGCCAGCGAATCGAGCAATTCCAGTTGCGATCGAAGCACAATCCGGTCTTTGCTTTGGACGTTGATAATCGTCGAATTCCGCCGTGATTCGACCGGAATCACGATATCGTGTTCCCCCAGATCATAGACCCGGCTGCCGGTCGTGAATTCCGCCCGGGCTCGAACTGCGAGATCCAGTTGATCGACACGCACCTCGGGAATCATGATCCGGAACCGCGTCTCGCCATTGGTCAAGGCCAGATCCGGGATCCGCAGCAGGTGCGTCTGGCGATCCGAAATCTGGATTCGAATCATCAACTCGCCCCGAATCAGCTCCAGGTCAGTACTCTTGAGCGTGATCGTGACCGGAAGCGGTGCCTGCGAACGCGCCCGGGTGGCGAGCGGCGTCATCAGCATTTTGAGAGGGCCATTTTTGATCCCCTGCCCGAAACTGAGATTCGCCAGCAACAGGGTGACAATCACCGCTCCCAGCAGCGCCCCGCGCCATTTCAAGATTCGTTCACACACTTCGTTGTGCTTCATGGATTCGTCATGGGGTGGGCGACAACCATCAATTTGCCGAATTCACCCGCATCTTGCACGGGATCTATCGAATAGTTTCCGGCACAGGTCGCTCCCTGTCAATCCGCTGATGTTCCACCGCAACCCGTTTTTTCATACATTGCCCGCTTGGGGCTGACACTTCGTCGATCGTACTTCGTTCAGGAAAATTCATGTCGCAGCGTGTGCGGATTGCCATCATCGGGGCCGGTGCGGTCGCCGACTACCACCATGTTCCCGGAATTCACCTCGACCCGCGGGCCGAGCTGGTCGCCGCCTGCGACCCCAACGAGGCGCTTTTGGCGAAGCGGCGTGGCGACTGGAACATCTCGAAGACCACCACCGATTACCGGGCGATCGCCGCCGATCCCGAGATCGACGCCGTGATCATCTGCACCCCCAACGATACGCACCATCCCATCACCCTCGCCTGCCTGGCGGGCGGCAAACATGTGATGTGCGAAAAGCCGCTGGGACTCAATTTCAAAGAATCGCAGGAGATGTTCCGCGCGGCCAAGGATCGCGGACTGCGGCACATGACGGCGTTCACGTACCGTTTTGCTCCCTCAATGCGCTACCTGCGGCACTTGCTGTACGCGGGGAGCCTGGGAACCCCCCGGCACTTCCGCAGCCAGCGGTTTCTCGATTGGCCCGAGACCAGTTGGGGGTGGCGTCAATCGAAGAAACTCGCCGGTGCTGGTGATCTGTTCGATATGACGATCCATCGCATTGACTATGCCCAGGATCTGATGGGACGGATGGTTTCAATCACCGGTGCCGTCGCGCAATTCGCCCCCCGAAACATCACACCCCAGGGAGAGCCCTGTTCCCCGTCCGAGGTCGATGACTGGTCGGCGCTGATCTGCCTGTTCGATCGGGGGGGCGTCGGAGTTCTCGAAGGGACTACGCTCGCCAAGGGTTATCACTACGATGGCTTCGGACACGACTGGGCCGAGGTCAACGGGAGTGAAGCGACCGCCGTCTACCAGTTGAAAGAACCGAATACGATTCTGCTGGGAAAACACGGTCAATCGTTGCAAAAAGTCGACGTGCCGCGCGAGTTTCTGGTCGCCCCCGGCAGCCCGCGTGATCCCGCCAACGGCGTTCCCAGTACCGTCTTCCGATACGATCTGGCATGGGAATTCGTGTCGGGCATTGTGGAAGGACGCGATTGCGTTCCGGGCTTCGATCACGGTGCCTCCGCGCAGGCGGTCGCCGATGGTGTGCTGGAATCGTTCGAAAAGCGAACCTGGGTGCAGATTCCCGGCGCGCTGTAAGTCACACCCGGGTTGCAAAAATCGAAATGCGCGCGCCGAGCCGCGCCCGTCAGGAAGCGGTCGTCGACTTCCGCTTTCTGAGGGGCGCGGCTCGGTCGCAATGCCACACGCTACCGTTCTCTTCAATTCCCGTCACCCCGTCTCCACTGGAATTCCTTCATGACATCCGACGATCTCAAAGCCCGGCAAGCCCCCCTCAAAACGAAATACCGCGAAGATCCCAACAGCGCCGTGCTGACCATGCGGGTGACGGGAGTACTTCACCCCGAACGGATCTGTTGTGAAATCGAGACCTGGGGAAAACGTGTTGAAGCGGGGCTCCATCCTGCGGCAGGCGGCGACGGTTCATTCGCCTGTTCGGGAGACATGTTGCTGGAAGCGCTCGCGGGTTGCGCGGGAGTCACGCTCCTGGCGGTCGCGACCGCGATGTCTCTCCCCGTGCGGGGGGGCACGATTGTTGTCGAAGGCGACGTGGACTTTCGCGGCACATTGGGAATCAGCAAAGAGGTGCCGGTCGGATTCATTGCGATCCGCACGAAATTCACTCTCGACGCCGAACTCACCGCAGAGCAGACGCAATCACTAAAAAAATTGTGCGAACGCTACTGCGTGGTGGCCCAATCGCTGCGCGCCCCCATCGACGTGTCGATCGAGTGCGTCCCCCAGGCGAGCGGGGCGACGTCAGCTCAATCCCATTGAATGTTAGTACGACGGTTCGCTCGGAGCGTCCGGTCGCGCGGGAGCACCGTCCATCGGCAGCGCGGGGGGTGTCGCGGGAATCGCGTTGTTCGACAACGGTGCCAATGTCGCCGGCACTTCCGCTCCCGCTGGGAGAACACCGGGGATGACTGTTGCTGGCATTGCCTTCCCGGCAACAGCCGTCGAGGGCTGGACACTCCCGGGTTGTGATGGTGCCGCCAGAGCTTCTGGCTGGCCGTAGGCATTCGGCAGAGAACCGGCTGGGAGATAAACGGGGGCACTGGCAGGAATCGGTGCATTCGTCACCGGGACACTCGTGGAACTGGAAAATGAACCAAAAAATTCGCCGAACAGGCTGAACGCCAACAGGCACATCACTGCGGCCGTCACGCCGAATGGAACGGGGGCCAGGCACAAGCCAGCGACCGCCCAACCGCGGCCGGTCTTGCCCGTTTTCTTGCGGGAACGCCACAGCCCGACCAATCCCATCAGCAGCGACAGTCCGCCGGCGAACGCAATGGCCGCCCCATAGGCGAACAACCCGCCAATCGCGATCGTCTCGTCGAGCATCTCGCCGACCGCCGCGATGGCGATGTAGGCGATGGGGGAAAAGAACAACAGGGCACAGGAGGCGATTCCCGCGATTCCAGAAATCAGCGCCGCCTTTGATCGAGGGGGCTTCACGACCGTTTTGTGAGGACTAGCGGGTTGGAACACAACCAACGGTGAACGGGTTCCACCGAGGCTTCCCGGGTCCGATGGCGTCACACCCGAACCCAAGTCCCCCATCGGTTCCGCATCGAAGGTGGCGACCGCGCCGCTTTGTGTGGCCCGCAGTCGCGACTCTATGTCGGCGACGACGGCGATCCGCGATTCGCGAGGCAACGCGCCGATCAGAAGTCGATCGATCGCGTCGAGTCGCGCCGCCAGCCATTGATCCGAGTGACTCGATTGCAAACAAACTTCCGTGTCCATCGTGCGATTCCATTCGTGAGAGGATCGTTCGAGCGCACGAGCCACGACGGCATCCGCCGCGGGGTCGCTCGACAGAAAGCTTTGAGCGCGTCTGGCATTCCGAGAGTCGGCACCGCCATCGAACCGGTCAGACGGGGGGCGACGCTACTGGAAAACAACGAATCGGGTCAAGACGAATCTCAGGGACTCCAATTCCGCCACTTGAGAAAAAAAACAGATTCCTCTGGCGACCCGTTGAATTTTCCGATAAGGTTCCGCGCCGTCCGCCCCGAAGACCGAGGCCCGGACGTTGTGCGACTCCAGGCAAGGATGCTGGCATCATGCGAATTGAGAGACTTGTTGATTCTGTGGCGTTTGTTCGGACTGGCCGGGCGAAACTGGCGTTCGCACTGGCGCTCCCTCTGGCTTTTGTCGGACTGGTCGACATCGCGTCGGCTCAGCAAAAGGCCAAACCGAAAGCCGCGACCAAACCCGCATCGGCCGTCGAGGCGGCTCCCGCCAAGGCTCCCGATCCCGACGCCGACGAAGACCTGACTCTCCTCGCCCGCGAGGATGTGCTGTCGTTTCTGGAATCGCTGGGGAATGCCGTCGACGAGGGGAAACTGGCGGACTTCAATCGACACATCGACTGGGACGGCCTCTCGGCCACCTCGTCGCGCGGGTTTCAGATTCCGACCAAATCGAAGGGAAAATTCCTCTCGGAGTTTCGAGCCGCCCAGGACCAGGATTCGGGCTTCTCAGGTCAGGTGATCCGCTCGGCGACAACCGGGGGCAGTTACACCCTGGTGAAGATTCACGAAGTGGGGAACGACACCCGGGCGTTGTTCCGAATGGTTCTTCCCGACGACGCCGGCTTCAATTACCACGACTACGTGCTGAAACGCGTGGGTGACGCGGTGAAGGTCGCCGACATCTATATTTATGGTTCGGGCGAGCTGCTTACATCGACGATGCGTCGCGCCATGATCATCTCGGCGGCGACGCAGGGACCGGAGTGGCTCAAAGGATTGACCGGGCGCGATCTTGATATGGCCAAGGCGGCGAAGATCGTTCGCGAGTACTCCGACCTGGCGGCGAAACCCGACGCCGAGGGGGTGTTGGCTCTCTATGCCAAACTCCCCAAAAGCGTGCAGGGCGAAAAGGGGGTTCTCCTGGTACGTCTGTATGCTTCGACACTGATTGACGAGGCGACGCAGGCGAAAGCGATGGCCGACATCCGCAAGGCCGACTCGAAGGACTTCGCAGGGGACATGCAGTGCCTGAGTTCGTATCTTTCGTCGCAACGGTACGACGAATTTCAAAAGGTCGTCTCCCGGCTCAACAAAGCGGTGGGGGGAGATCCGTATTTGAACGTCGTACTCGCCGGCATGCGGGTTGAGCAGCAGGAGTATGCCGCCGCCCGCAAACTGCTCGAGGCGGCGGTCGAGGCCGACGAGACGCTGATTGACGCCTGGTGGAGTCTGGTGACGGTTTCGCTACGGGAAAAGAAATTTGACAAGGCGATCGAATGCCTCGACAAACTGGCGACCGACTTCAATGTCGACGTCGGGGATGTGACCCGCAATCCGGAATACGCCGACTTCGTGAAGTCGAAAGAGTATTCCAAGTGGAAGAAGCCCAGCGTCGCCAAAAAGGGTGAAACCACAATTCGCTGATCGACCGTCCTACTGGAGCGCTGCGCGATGTTCACTCGAACGACCGTGTTGGTGACCGGCGGGGCCGGTTTTGTCGGTGCCCGCCTCGTCCCGCGACTTCTCGCCGCTGGACACCGTGTCCGCGTGCTTGACCGATTCCTCTACGGCGACGAACCGTTGAGCGATCTCCGATCGCACCCGGGTCTGCATTGCGTCCGCGGCGACGTCCGTGATTCCCATGCCGTCGCTGAGGCACTGGAAGGTTGCGAGCAAGTCGTGCATCTCGCGTCGATCAGCGATGTCGAGAGTTTCGATCTCGATCCCGCGCTGGCCCATTCCATCAATCTGGACGGACTCGCCACGGTCGTCCGCCAGGCAAGTCGCGCGGGCGTACTTGGATTTCTGCATCTCACGTCGACCGACGTCTACGGCACGACCGCCGGTCTGGTGACGGAAACAACCAGGCTCGTTCCCCAGTCGGCATTGGCGCGCTGCGAAATCGCGTGCGAAAGTCTCGTCCGCGAGACACACGGACACCACCTGTCGGGTGCCACACTGCGCGTGGCACCTCTAGCTGGTTGGTCGCCTCGCATGCGGTTTGACCTTCCCGTCAATGACTTCGCCGTCCGTGGCTTCTTTCTCAGAGAGACCCAGCACCGCTCGTTCGAATCGCTGTCGCATGCCGTCCATGTCGATGACCTGGTCGAGCTGCTCGTCCGCATGCTCCGCTGGCCTGCGGACGTCTGGGAAGGACAGACTTTCAACGTCGTGGGGCGGGCATTGCGCGACTCACACACCTCGCACCCGTCCGCATCGCCGCCAGAGGCGTTTGTTGATTCCCACGCAGCTTCTTCCGATCTCCCTTCTTCGTTCCCTTCCGACCTTCCTTCTCACTCAGGTTTGTCGCTTGAACAGACCCTGGGCTGGAGACCGTCCCGTGCAGCCGATCTGGCGCTGCGCGAGGTGGTCGAACGTCTGGGCCACGGTGAGTTCAGTGACGCGCTGACCAATCCCCGGTACAGCAATGCCGAGTCGCTGCGCCGCCTCGATCGAGGCGAACTGCGACGGGCCGCCTGAGGCCCCTTCCCTCCCCCACCGGCACTCGATGCACGACACTTTCGCAGAGCGGATTCTACAACTCGCCTCCTCAGACCAACGGGTCGTCCTGCTGTCCGGAGAATCGTCGAACGGACGGTTTCGACAGTTTCAAGAACAGATCCCAGAACGATTTTTTGACTGCGGTTCTGCCGACACCCGCTTGATCAATCAGGCGGTCGGGATGGCGCTCTCGGGCCTGCGTCCGGTGGTCTATGCCAGTGTTCCCGCTCTCACGGCACGTTGCCTGGAAGCGATTCAATCGAATATCTGTCGGCACAAGGCCCGGGTCATTCTGGTCGGGGCCGAGGCGGAAGCGACCAGCGCGGGTCAGCCGGGTGGCTGTCGGCACGATCTCGCGCTGATGAGGCCTCTGCCCAATTTCGCCGTCGCCTGCCCGGCGGACTCCGTCGAACTGCGCGGCGTCTTGCGAGCATCTCTCGGTCGGACGACCGCGACTTACATTCGCCTGGCGTCACCCGGCGCGCCGCGGATTCACGACGACAACCTCGAATTCAAATTCGGCCGTGTGATCACCCTGCGCCGTGGGACCGATGTCTGCCTCGTCAGCACGGGTGATCTGTTGGCCGAGGGATTGGCGGCCGCCGACATTCTCGAACGCTCGGGGCTGTCGGTCGAAGTTGTCAGTTCCCCCACCGTCAAGCCGCTCGATGGAGACTGGCTGGACAGCGCTTTCGACCGCTTTTCGACGGTGGTCACGCTTGAGGATCACGGCCTCCTGGGGGGATTCGGTGCGGCGGTCGCCGAGTGGCTGGCCGATGGTGTGCCGCATTCGGCACGATTACTGCGGTTGGGAACACCCGAAGTGGTGTTCGACGTGGCGACGGAAGAACGCCTCGACCGCCGGGCCGCGCTGCAGCCTCAACAGATCGCGCAACAGGTACTCAAACGCCTGAAAAAACGCTTTCGGGCGGTCGCGTAGATGGGACTTGAGCAGATTTTTCGGTCGGATTCTGTAATCCGACAGCCGGAGGCAGACACTCCGGAGAAGTGGCGTGAATTCGTTGATGTCGCGACAGTTGCAGCCATTGAGCTGGTTTTTTCGTTTTTGCCAACGGCCGTCAAATCGAGAATGGCCGCACGGTGCCGCGAGGCCACGGATTTGGGCCTGATTCCTCCGTCAAGTCTCCGGGATCGCAGAAACGCCAAACTGTGGAAGTTGGCACTCGCGTATTCGGAGACGGACGCGATCTGGTTCAACTATCCCGGGGATGAGTTTCTAATCCATCGTGTGTTTCTGCCGCCGGATTACCTGTGCCTGGTTTCCCGGCTCGGCGCGATGCACTTCGGCCGAGTATCTGGCGTCTTGCTATGGCCCCGTGCGATCGAAAACGCGCGTTCGTCATTGACTCTGTGGGCACAGACGCAGTTGGTGCCGTTCTATTCTCATGGCACCGGAGACTTTGATTGCTGGCGAGCTGAGGATTATTCGAGCATCGTGTTTCACGACCACGAAACCGGAGCGGACACACAAGTGTGTTCTGCCGGCCTTGCGGCATGGATCGAGGTGCGTTTCGCCGAGCATCGTGATGCCGAGTAGTCGCTGGAATTCCGCTTCCCCTGGACGAGATGGAGTGCTGCGTCGAATCGACGGCACCAGTGCGGCATCGACGGTTGACGAGCTGGGTCGTGACTTCGCCGAACTCTGGCTCAAGCTGTTTGCCGTGCAATTGCCACTGTGCCCGACGAACAAGTGGACGACCATACTCGGAGCCGTTCAGGTGTGCCACGGAACCGTCGCACTGATCCCCTGTGTCGGAAAGGATCTTCGAACGCAGGTTGCCGGGTGCGGACTGTATCTCTCTGCGTTTCATTCGCAATGGAACCGGACTCCCGACGCTGAACTGCCATCCGCGGGGAAGCGGCTGGTCGAGACGATCAGTGCCCAGTTGTTGAATTCGTTTCACCAGATCCAGCACGAGCCATCGGTTCGAACAATCCTTCACGAGCGACCCGTCCCGTTCTTTGTACTGACGGAACCGACTGAGCCGCCAGTGATCGAAATCACTCTGCGATGACGGCGGCGAAATCCAAGCCACGAATAAATCCTGCGACTTCGCTTTCAAATTCGGATTGCCCCAAAGTCACCGCAACTCCCGGGAATTCCTGCAATCCGTCGGGGAGTTTCCGATCACATTGTCCGTCCCCCATCGACCACCAGGCATTGCCCGGTGGTCAGAGTGGTGGCTGTCGCCAGATAAAAAACAGCGTCCGCGATGTCATCGGGCATCGCGGGACGCTGCATGGGGTAGTTCGCCGTCCGCTGTTCCAATTGCTCTTCGGTCATCACCGCCCGGAGCCAGCGGGTGTCGACCGGACCAGGGCAGACCGCGTTGACGCGAATCGATGGCCCCAGCACCCGCGCCAGGGACTTGGTCATGGTGTTGAGCGCCCCTTTGCTGGCGGCGTAGGCGATGCTCGATCCCTCCCCCCCGATCCCGGCGACCGAACTGACGCTGACAATCGACCCGCCCCCCGACTTCTTCATCAACGGAGTGGCGGCTCGCACACAGAAGAACGGCCCTTTCAGGTTGACTTGAAGAATCCGATCCCACTTTTCTTCGGTCAGCGCCTCGAAGTCGGCGTGGTCGATGAACCAAGTCGTCCCCGCGTTGTTGACCAGCACATCCAGTCGGCCGAACTCCGCTTCGACCTGCTTCAGCATGTCGCGAACGGCGGCGTCGTTCCCGACGTCGGCCTGCACCAACAGCCCCTTCACATGGCACGCCTCGACCAGCTTCAGCGTCTCACGCGCTTCGGCCTCGCTGCGGGAGTAGTTCACCACCACGTTGTATCCATTCTCGGCGAACCGCACGGCGCACGCCCGGCCGATACCAGTCGCCGACCCTGTGATCAGGACCACCTTGTGCTTGACTTCAGACATCATCGACTCCAGGTTTTCGGAAGGAGGGCCAGGGGCGGGATCGGGTGGGTGCAGGCAGGAATTGGACCGCAGGCTGCCGTTGGGACACGGATCCGACTATAGCGTTTCCAGTTTCCTGAGAGTACGTTCCCAGTGAGTTTGGCCCCAGCCGAAAAACCGGCGAAACCAGTCCGCTGGGTAAGACGGCCAAATTCAAGTAAGACGCGCTCGACGAACGGACGACGCAGGCCGATCAGGGCGTCGACTCTGCTTGCTGCGAGTTATTGTGAGGAAGTACGAAAGGCGGGATCGAGATCCCGCAGTCCATGGAGTGC
>CAMATH010000083.1 GCA_945860955.1 Planctomicrobium piriforme | reverse complement strand
GTGGCGTCTGCTCCGCCGCCGGGATCTCGATTCCCGCGATGACGATCGGTTGGATTGGCTGGGGGTCTGACTGGCTCATGCGCCATACATTCCCCGAAAAACCGACTTTGAGTAAATACCAGTTTCCGAGGGGTTATTGAGCAGTTACTGAGTGAGAATCGGCGGAACGATGCAGAGGACAATGACGCGGTGTTTGTCGAGAAGATCGCGGCGTGGAGGGCGGGTATTGACCGACAGGAGAATGAAGCGTGGCTGCTGAAGGTTGTTGCCCCGAAAATCCTGGCATTGACCGCGAATACTCGATTCGTCGACCCAGCGTTGACTCCCTCGGACCTGAGGTCTGTATTGGAGATGAAGCTGATCACAATTGTCTCAGACTTCAGGGGCAACTCAATACGGGAGTTTGTCAAATATGCCGAGACGTGCCTGATGCGAGCCAAGTCGGACTTGCTTGGTTCTCAGTCGCCCATCGATAAGGCGAAGAAGTGGGTTGACACCTTGATCGACGTCGACGTTCCCGTTGATCCCGGCCTGTCACCTGCCACACAGGCTTTTACCAGAGAGGTGTCCAAACAGGTTGACGCGTTCATTGATACGCTGCCGGATCCCCTCGATCGTCAAGTGCTATGGCTGGTCGCGCACAATGGAATGAAACCGGCCGAAATTGCCCGGGAAGTCGGACAGGAGTATGGCAAGGTCTGGCGTATCTACCAGCGGCTGCTACAGCAACTTCGGGACCACTTTGGCGAAGTCTGAGTTGTACCTTCGTCAGCCAATTGATTGTTTCGTTTTGTGGATTTAGTCACGCATGAATAACGGAACCCGAGACAACGGCAGTACTCCCGATGGGGGCGCGAACTCCGAGGACTGCGACCCGGCCCGGGATAATGCCGCGTTCAAGCAATTGGAGGAATATTTGACGAGGTTGCAGGGGGCCGGTGCCTCCGAGCCGCCCCAGCAACCACCGCACTCAGAAGCCCTTCCCGAACCGATTCGATTTGGCCGATACGAGATTCAATCGAAAATTGGCGAAGGGGGCCAGGGTTCGGTTTACCGGGCGTTCGACACGGGGCCACTCCGGCGCGATGTCGCGCTCAAGATCTTGAGTCCCAATCTCGTCGCCACACCCCGATTCAAGGAACAGTTCCAGGAAGAGGCGCGGAACGCGGCAAACCTCCAACACGAACATCTCGTCGCCGTCTATGACTTCGGGGAAGAACCCATTCGAGGTCAAGGCACCATCGAGGACGCGAATGACGTCTCAAGGGATGTTCCCAAACAGGCGTATATTGTCTACGAACTGGTCGAGTATCCGGCGAGTCAGGAGAATCAGGTTCTAAACCTCAGGTCGCGCCTTGCTCAAACCGTCGACTTAAATCGCGTGAGGGGGACTGCCAAGTCGCGCCCGAGACGCTGTGGCCTGCGCATCATGATCGAGCGACTCGCCGATGTGGCGTTGGCCATCGCGTATGCGCACGACCGGGGGGTCACACACCGGGATCTCTCCCCGTCGAATATCCTCATTGATACCCGCGAACGCTGGCGCGTGACCGATTTCGGACTGTCCGGGAGTCCGCACGCCAAGGGAACTCCACATTACACAGCGCCGGATCTCACACAACCGGACGAACGTTCTTTCGGATCGGCTGGCGATGTCTACAGCCTGGGGGCGATCCTGTATGAGATCCTGGCATGCCGCCCGCCGTTTGAAGGCGACGCCGACGATGTCCGTCGCCAACACCAATCGATCCCCCCCATCCCTCCGCGCAAAGTGGCCAGGGGAGTTCCCTACGATGTCGAACGGGTGTGCCTGACTGCCCTCAGCAAGAAGCCTTCGGACCGACCAGCGAGTGCCCGCGAATTCGCCGCACTACTGAGAAATTGGCTGGATGGAGTCCCTTCCCCGCTGCGCGGGTTCGCCCCGTTTTACTGGACTCGGCCGTCGTGCGAAACAAGATCTTGCAGATCGCCGCGAGGTTTAAAGATCAGGCATTTTCTGAGATGATTCAACTGTTGCTGAGACGTTCGTCCGAATGAAACTGGTCGAACTCCAACGGAACAGAGAACGACCAGTCAAAAGGAAACATCTCCGCTTCCGACAATTTTAGCGCTTGAGTGGCGGCGAGGTCGTCCTGACGGTACCACGTCTCTTCAATCTTCCAAAACACCGCGATCAATGCCCCACCCGCGTTGCTGTCGACTCGAAAAACCGAAGGCACGTTGCGGCCCGAGCGAAGCCGGGTTTCTCCGGCGACCCAATAGATGCCCGACTGGTCCGGAATCCGATCCAACTTCACAACGTCTGACGCGTCGCGATCGGGAATGTCCCGCATCACCCAGGTTGGCTGAGTGAGCAGGAATTGCAGCATTCGCCGTAGTTCTGGTTCGATCCCCATGGAGTGCGACACGACAAGGCTCGAATCAACCGGGACCGGACACCGTTACGAATCTGTGGGGCGTCATCGCACGTTTCAATCGACCGGCTCCGGATATCAACACTCGCCAGCCCAAGTTCTCCGTTACCGAAATCCCCGGCGGCGCTGTTCGCTGTAGACCTGCAGTGATTCCTCGATTATCGGATAGGTGAAGTCGGCGGGGGCCATTTCATCGACCTCGACCGCTTTCATTTCGAGCTGTTTGTAGTCCTGGAAGAATCGCCGCAGCATGCTCAGGCGGTGCGACGGCAATTCGCTCGCCTGCCGAAAGCCGTTGAATTCGGGGTCGTGGACCGCGACCGCCAGAATCTTGTGATCCTTCTTACCCGAGTCGATCATGGTCATCAGTCCGATCGCGCGAGCCTTCACCAGCGTCAACGGATAGACCGATTCCTGACACAGCACCAGCACGTCGAGCGGGTCGTCGTCCTGTGCCAGTGTCTGCGGAATGAAGCCGTAGTTCGCGGGGTAATACACCGCCGAGTACAGAATGCGGTCGAGCTTGAGCAGGCCGGTGGTTTTGTCGAGTTCATATTTGACGCTCGATCCCATCGGGATTTCGATGACGACATTGAATTCGCTGGGGAGATTCTCTCCAGGGGTCACGTCGTGCCAGGGATGGATCATGGTGGAACCAGGGGGTTGGTGTGCTGCGGCGGACTTCCCACGCGACGATCAGTCGACGTACAGAAATTCGTTGCTGTTGAAAACCACTCGGCAGAACGCGGACAGACCGTGCGCACGCACAAACACGACCGCTGAAGCGGTCTCCTGTTCCGTCGGCACTCTGCCCCACGCCAGTTCGTAGATTCGACGCAATTCGAGCGCGGGATCGTCGCCCACTTCGGCGCGGGTCCGGTCGGCGAACCGCTCGGACATCCTCAGTGTAAACGAATTGTTGAGCATTGCCAGCGCCTGAAGTGGCGTGGTCGTCACCGCCCGGCGCGGAGCCGCGGTCGACGGGTCCGGACAATCAAACACATCCAGAAAATCGCTGCGACCCGACCGGACCCAGGTCCGATACACGGTGCGACGGTTGAATTCCGCACCCATCGGATCGAGCATTTCGTAAAACTGGGAATTGAACGTGAAGGTGCGGAAATCCTGGAACCCGGGTCCCCCCATTGCCGGGTTGAGTTCGCCCGCAACCGCCAGAATCGCGTCCCGCACCGCTTCCGCCTCCAGCCGCTGCGGATTCTTGCGCCACAAATAGCGATTCCCCGCATCGATCTTCTGTGCCGCTGGCAGACTTCCAGACCCTTGGCGATACGTCGCTGAATTCAGAATCAGCCGATGCAGGTGCTTGAGACTCCACGGCTTGGCCGACGTTGAAGCACCGTCTCGGGGCGCAGCGGGATGTGTCGGTGTGATCAGCTCGGCGGCCAGCCAGTCGAGCAGTTCGGGATGACTGGGACGCGCGCCGTTGAATCCAAAGTCGTTTGGGGTTTCGACTAGTCCCGCGCCAAAGTGATAGTGCCAGAGTCGGTTCACAATCACGCGTGGCGTAAGCGGGTTCCGGGCGTCGGCGGTCCAGTCGGCGAGCATCCTCCGCCGGACTCCATCGGGGGCGTCCTCAGGCAAGGCGAAGTCCGCCGACAGGGCGGAGACCGCCTGAAAGGCTCCCGGCGACATCAGATCCCGCTTGAGCTGCGGGTTGCCCCGGTCGAGGAAGTGGGTCGGTTCGGGTGCCGCCGGATTGACTGCGTAAACCCGCCCTCCCGAAATCAACGCCAGTTGTGATTGCGTCTCCGAAGCGGAACGCACCAGCCGAAACCGCTCTGTCCGCTGAGCCGGGCTCAGTTTCGCCAGAAGTTCATCGGTCGAAACCGATTCGCTCACAACTCCCGCGAGCGCGGCCACTTCCTCGGCGTTCAAGGCGCGATCGAACAACGCGGCGCGATCCAAAGCGGCCGCCAGCATGCGGTTTCCACCCGGGGGACTGTGTCGCATTCCAAACAGGATCTGCGATTTCCCCTTTTCATAAGTCGCCAGCGAACTCGCTTTGTATGGCGTTCCGTACAATTTTCCATCGCGGTACATCGTGATCGACTGGTCGGCTCCATAGACGGCGGTCATTTGCATCCACTGCGGAGTCCGAGCGGTTTCCACAGAAGCCTGAAACGATTGCGACCGGACGAAGCCGTTGCTCCCCGCCATCCATTGCCCCGCTTCCCGTTCGCCATAGACGATCGCGTCGAACACCGCGCCGCTGGGGGACTGGACGCTGATCGCCGCTCCTCCCTGCTGTTCGAGATTATTGAGTGCCACCCGGACCGCCAGCGTCTTTTCGCGAAGGTCGCGGGCGAGCGTTTCGGTATCAACCCACGTGTCGGCCGCGCCATCGAGCAACAGCCGACCGTTCTCGACGCGGGCGGTGCCATGGGCCGTGCCGTGCAGGCCGCCGATGGAGTCTTGTAGATCCCCGTTGAATTCCCACTGCGCGATCGGCTTGGGGGGAGTCGCGGGAGTTGGCGACTGTTTACGAGCCGCAAGGATCGCCTCGCGATGGGGGCTGTCGAATTCGTCGATCGCCTGTCGTCGCCGATTGAGTTCGATTTTCAATTGCGCCGTCCGGTCGGCTAGCGCGAGTTTCGCGGCCTCCGAAAGACATTCGCGCTCGCCGTGGCGCACGCCGGCTAGGGTCGCCGACAGTTGGTAATACTCTCGCTGCGAGATCGGATCGAACTTGTGATCGTGGCAGCGGGCACAATTCGCCGTCAGTCCCAGAAACGTTTGGGCGGTGGTTCCGATGACATCTTCCAACTCGTCTCCGCGGACGACCATCTTCATCGCCAGGCTTTGTTGCGACTGCCCCACTTCATCCCACGGGGCGGCGACGATGAAACCGGTCGCGATGATCGCTTCGGGATCGTCGGGGCGCAGCACATCGCCGGCGATCTGCAGTTTGACGAATTCGTCGTAGGGGAGTTCGCGGTTGAACGCCGCGATGACCCAGTCGCGGTACTGCCACGACGTGGTGCGGAGCTTGTCCCGTTCGAAACCCTGGCTCTCGCCGAACCGCACGATATCGAGCCAATGACGGCCCCAGCGTTCGCCATATTCACTTCGCGCGAGAAGGTGGTCGACCAGTCGCTCCCAGGCGTCGGGACGGTTGTCCCGGACGAAGCCGTCGAGTTCTTCGGGGGTGGGAGGGAGTCCCAGCAGGTCGAACCAGGCACGCCGCGCGAGCGTTCGACGGGTCGCCTCTGGTGAGTGGGGGAGACCCTTCTCCGCCCGCGCCGCCGCGACGAATTGGTCAATGGGATTCCGCACGGGAACCCCAGCGGGAGCGTATGGGATCTCCGGACGTACAACGGGGCGGAGACTCCACCAGTCGTAGCCGGCGCGGGTGTCACTGGTGTAGCGGAACCGGTCAATAGGGCTGGTTTTCCAGGGGGCACCGTTGGCGAGCCATTGTTTGAGCAGTTTTTTCTGTTCCGCGGGTAGAGGTTGCTTGGGGGGCATCTCGTCGCTGGCGACCCGTTCCCAAAGCAGACTTTTGGCTGGCTTGTTCGCGTCGAGTGCGGTGCCGGTGTCCCCCCCCTTGCGAGCCGACTCGAGCGAGGTGAGATCGAGTCCCCCTTTTTTGTCGGAGGGGTTATGACAGTTGAGGCACGCCCGGGCGAGCAGGGGGGCGATTTCGGTGTCGAAGTCGGGGTCGGCGGCGCGGGCCGTCGCCGTGAAACCAACCGAGAGCAGCAAAACGGCGAAGTACAGGGGAAGGCCAAGTTGAAGCGAACGGGAAACTAGGCGGAACGGCGACACACTGGGGTTGCCGAATCGCAAATCCACGGTCGCGCGCTTCCCCCCTCTCTCCCCGCGCACGATGCCGCCTTTCACACTCCGCATTACTGCGGGGAGAGGGCCCGGGGGTGAGGGGGTTTTACCCGGCTGCGAATCACCGCGCACCGCCAACTTGACGAATGACCCACATTGACCCTCATCCGGCCTGACGGCCACCTTCTCCCCGAAAAGCGGGGAGAAGGAACTGGCGACGGACGGTTTGCAATTTCTCTCGAACTCCCCACCGACGTCGTCTCCTTCACACCGCTCGCAGCGCATTGCTCAACTCCTTCAAAAACAGGTCGATGTCGGCCTGTGTGTTGTAACCGTGAATGGCCACGCGAATCCGCCCGGCGTGGTACATCACGTGGATATTCTTCGCCCGCAGCCTTTGGTTCAATGCTTCGGCCTGGGGATGTCGAAACGCCAGGATCCCCGCGACCTGTCTTGAGTCGCGCGGCGTGATCAGATCAACCGGCAGCCGCGCCAATCCTTCCAGGCACGCTTCGACCAATGGCTGGGCCGACCGTTGAATGTTCTCGACTCCGACTTTGTGAATGTAATCGAGCGCGGCGCGAATGCAGTAGATCGCCGGGTAGTTGGGCATGCCGACGGTGAAGCTCGCCGCCCCGGGAAGACTGACCGCTTTATCGAACCGGTTCGCGCCGAAGGGGTCCTGCAGATTCGCCCAGCCACCGGCGGGAACCGTCCAGTCAGCGGCCCGCTGGGAAGCGACCCCCACCAGTCCCCCGCCGTGACTGGCGAGGATCCACTTGTGAGTGCTGCTGATGATCAAGTCGGCGTGCCGCAGGTCGAGTGGCTTTCGTCCCAGAGCCTGCGTGACATCGACCCCCAGCAGCGCCGGCGAGTGTTTGCGAACGACCGGGGCGATCTCATCCAGGCAGACCTGGAACCCGTTGTAGAAACTGACGAGCGACGTCGTGACGAAGCGGGTCTGTGGCGAAAGCAGCGGGCGCAGGTCTGCGACATCCAGCACCCCGTTTCGGGAGCGCCAGATCCGCACGGTTGCGGGACACGATTCCTGCAACCAGGGGGTCGCGCCCGCCGGGAAGTCGAGATCGTTGACGACCACCTCGTCACCCTCGCGCAGGTTGAGCGCCAGGGCGGCGAGGTTATACGCTTCCGATGAACAGGAGCAGATCGAGACGTCGGCCGGGGTGAGTCCGTAAAACTCAGCGAGCCGGGCTTTGGCGGCAGTGTACTGGGCGGCGTGCGGAATCCGCCCGTCCATGCCAAGCTGCTTGTCGCGAAAATACTGCGCGAGCGCTTCCCCGACGGCCAGCGGAGGAATTCCCTCGGCGGCGGAATTGAGGTAGGTCATTCCGGTCAACGATGGGAAGTCGCGGGAGCGTGTGTCAGGGGTGAGCATGTTCGACCAGGTTGGTTCGAGACTGGGATGGGTTGTACCGGACCAGTTAACCCGAAGGGGAGCGAGAATGGTGCATTCTCGCTCCCCTTTTCAGGTGACATCTCCAGTGATCCTACATGTAGAGTGATCAACACTCGACGTGCAGTCAGGACAAAGGTACTTCGCTATACCAGCGCCGCCGACGCCGGGACTTCGAATCCCTTGCGGTACTCCCGCGTCAGCATCGGATTCGCCATCTGGCTCATCGTGCCGTGGAAGGTCTCGGCGTTCGGGTCGATCGCCAGCCGCACGCCGAAGTTCATCTTCGCCGCCGCCAGATCGACGTTGTTCGCCTGCAGGTGCGCCTGGACCCGGGCGAACGTCTCCAGCGAATTGTCCTTCGACTGAATCGACTCCAGATGCTTCTGCACATCGCTCAGCGAGACAGGCTCGCCCAGCCGGTACGAAATGTTCCCCAGATGACACAACGCGCTCGACAGATGGCCTTCGAGTACGTCGGCGTTCAGGTCTTCCTTCTTGCGGCTGCGGACCGCCTTCACGAAGTTGTCGTAATGGTCGGCCTCGCCCGAAAATTTCCGGACCTGATTCCCCTCTTTGTCGAAGATCACGCCACCGGAATAGCTGGGCATGACGGCGTAACCGTTCGTCCCCTCGAAGATGACCCCCACACCAGCTCCCTTAAACGGCTCGGTGGGCAGACCACGGACTTCGAAGATCAGGGTCTTGTCGCCGTAGTCGTGGATCGAAACCTGGGTGTTCGCCGTCTCGCCGGCGTCGGTGTATCCCAGTCGTCCGCCGTAACTCAACACCGAAGTGCCGACGTCCGACTTACCGAGTCCCCAGCGGGCCAGATCCATCTGGTGAATCCCCTGGTTCCCGAGGTCGCCGTTGCCGTAATCCCACTGCCAGTGCCAGTCATAATGGAACCGGGGACGGGTCACGGTCTTCAGCGGGGCGGGGCCGCTCCAGAGGTTGTAGTCGACGCTGCCGGGGGCCTGGTATTCGCCCAAAGCGCCAATCGAGGGGCGTGCCTTGTAACACAGGCCGCGGGCGAGAGTGATTTCGCCAATCCCCCCGGAATGCAGGAACGCCATGAATTCGCGGGTTCCGGGCATCGATCGGCTTTGAGTGCCGGTTTGGCAGATGCGGTTGTGCTTGCGGGCGGTGTCGACCACTCGGCGGCCTTCATGCACATTGTGGCTGACCGGCTTTTCGCAATACACGTCTTTGCCTGCTTGCATCGCCCAAATCGCCGCCAGGGAGTGCCAGTGATTCGGTGTCGCGACCGTGACGATATCGATCGACTTGTCTTCCATCACTTGGCGAAGATCCTGGTAGTAGGTCGGCTTCGTGCCGGTCGCCTTTTCGACAACTTCCACCCCTTTCTTCTGTCCGACTTCGGTATCGGGATCGCACACCGCCACCACCTGGCAGTCTTTGCGACGCATGAACCCCCCCAGATGATCCTGGCCCCGGCCATTCAACCCCAAGACCGCGACTCGCAGGATTTCGTTGGGACTCGACGATTGCTCGGCTCCCATGACAAACCGGGGAGCGGTGTTGGCGAGAGCGGCGGCAGCCGACGCCAGCATCGTGTTCTCGAGGAATTCGCGACGAGAAAAATGGGTCATGGCAGACGATCCTCTGATGGGAGAGAGAGGGACGCGATCTCCAATCGGCTGCCGTCACAACGACGGGCGGACAAGCCGGCGGGAGAGAAACAGGACCGGGAAACCGAATTCCCGGGAGAGTCGCTTTGTATGTCGCGGACGTCGAAACGGACTTCCAGCAACGTTGTCACACCCCGAAACGAAACCGGGTTGTATCCCTTGCGAAAATGCAACCGCCAAGTCCATTCCCCTTGAAGGCTTGAAACCCCTTCTTCTGTTGTGGGAACGAAAACTTCCACCGAACTTCCCGGTGCCAGCTCCTGGTCGAGATTCTGATCGACCACCACCCAGTCACTTTCAGGGGAGAGGTCGTACACATAAAGAAGGTTCGGTCTGGCGACTTCCTCGCCATCTCCGGAATCGCTACCGGAGACGGGAGCCGGGACCTTTCGCTCGGCGCCGGTTTCGACGGAATAGTCAATAGCCCGCAGAAAATTGTTCGCTTTGTAGAAACCGGGGTTCTTTGTGTCGGTTTCGCGGGTGAATACCAAGTCGCGATCGAGTGGAGAAAAGATCTGATCGGTGGAGACATTGTCGAATCGCAGATGCAGTCGCAAGACGTCGTCTGATGGCTCATGTTCCCGCGGGATTTCCGGATCAAAGTACCGGAAGCGAATCGGCCCGCGTGAGACCCGTAGCGGAGTGACGACCACTGACCCAAACTGTCGCGACTCCCCGAGCTTCAAGACGTGCGATTTCGACAACTTTTTCGTCGCGGGGACGTAGATCAACGTGGTGACCCGTCCCTCTTTCTTCGCCGGAGGAGCCAGGTCGGGGAGGTCCAACAGATCCCGTTTCGGACCGCGGACATACACCTGCCACGCCAGATACAGCGCGATGAAGGTCATCACGCTGGCGTAACTGAGAAGCAATTGCCAAGTCAGCGCCGGGCGTGGTCGCGAAACGTCGCCAATGGATTCGGTCACGTGTGCCACGACCTGTTTTGAAGAAGTTGCCACTGGGGCCGCGACGGCCCGATTTTCGACATCGGTGGGACGCTCGCGTAAACCAAGATTGGTCGGCTCAATCGGCGTCTCGGTGGGGAGCGGCGCGTCACCGGGTAGCTTCAGAACGACCTGAACCAGCCCGGACGTCGACGACTTCGAGGGCTGCCCCATCGGAACGGTGTCGAACGCGAAGACCGAGGTTTCGTCGTCGACAAACGCGTGACAGTGTGGACAGACCAACGTCGTCCCGTCCGGAGACACCGGATAGGTCCGCTGACAGGCGGGACAGGTCTGGACTTCCACCAGTTCATTCCGAAGCGGGTTGAACGCATCCTCTTCGCGCAAGCGAACTCCAATCCATTCTCCGCAATTCCCCCCCCGCGAGCAAGTCTCCCCCCGAACTGTGCCCGATGACTGCGAGAATGGGGACCGGACAACGTTTCGCCAGCTCGCGGGGATTGGAATGGGTCGCTAGATCGACCGGATTCCCCTCCGGTGATAGACCTTCAACAGCCGCGGCCGTCGCGTCGTTCATCACAATCCCCGCGATTCTCAGCCCGCGCGCGTGTGCCGCCTCGACTGTCAGCAGGGTGTGATTGATCGCCCCCAGTCCCAGCCGGGCGACAATCAAAAGAGGATACCCCAGGTCACATGCCAGGTCCGCGACCAGATCGTCTTCCGAGATGGGTGACAACAAACCCCCGGCTCCTTCGACCACCAGCAGATCCACCTGGTTCTGCCACCACGCCGCCCCGCTGCGCAACAACTCCCGATCGACGCGTTTCCCTTCCTCTGCCGCCGCCACCGGTGGAGCCAGGGGAGCGAGGAATCGCTGGGGGCAGATCCGCTCGATGGGAAAGGTGCGATCGAGTGCCGCGTGCAGGATCTCGGCGTCACTCCAGACCGGGCCGGTTGGACCGCGTTCCGCACCCGACGCGACCGGTTTGTACGCTCCGACCCGAATTCCGTCCGCTCGAAGTATTCGAACAATGGCAGATGTCACCGCGGTTTTGCCGACACCGGTGTCGGTCCCGGTGACGAAGAGGCCAGTGGGGACGGGGTGGGGCATGCGGTGGTGGTTTGATGGGTGGCGGGTCGCGACGGTGGGGGGCGATCGAAGTGACAGCAGGGGGCTGACGCCGCCCCGCTCGCCTGGTTCAGTCTTCGACGATTGCCAGTTGTGGCGCGGGGATTTCCCGCAGCTTGCGCGCCTGGGCCGCTGAGGTGTCGATGATCAGGTCGATTTGTACCTCAAACACTCCGTCGTTTGCCGCCGAGAATTCCCAGTGGGGAATCACGGCGGCACTCTGAAAGACGCCTTCAAATCCCGCTTCCGATTGACTGATCGTCTCCACTGGCATCGTCCAGATCTTCGCCGGTCGCGACAATTCCAGGGCGGCGTCGATCCCGACCCATTCATCGATCAAGCCGATGCGGCTCATCGGGGGGAGATCGAGAACCGATTGCAACTGGCCACACTGGCCGCCGCCGGCGTCGTAGAAATAACGGTCGTCCGCCCCCGACGCCAATCCCGCGAAGTTGAATTCCACTCCAAAGTGCAAAGGCACATCCCGGGGCAGCGATTCCAGTCGGTACGCGAATTCGAGCCGCGATCCCCCCGCCTTCAATGCGACGGTTTTCGTGACCACGATCGAATATGGACCCAGTCCACCCCGCCGGGTCATCCGCAGTTCACCCCGGTCCGGAGATCGGCGGACCGTCGCTTCATAGACGCCGGTGTGAAAGTCGCCAATCTCCCCCTCACCGTGTCGCAGGCGCGCCAGTGTGAGTCCCGGTTGGAAGAAATGATCAACGCAACTTTTGCGCGGCCAACTGTCGTAAATCAGTTTGCGATGCAGATCGGGTTGTTTGAACGCGGTCAGGTCGTGGATGCTGACCGGTTTCCCCGATTCCGCCACCGACTCTGTCGTCTTGGGGCGTTCGCCCACCTCACGGACCCGGTCGTGATACACCTCGGGCCGGCGATTCAACGTCGCCAGCAGGTTGTGCGAAATCGAGCGGATATCGAGTTCGTACAGATGCCCGCCGCGGGCCGGTGCGAAGTACGCGGCGAGCCGATCTCCTGCGAGCCGAACTTCCTTGCGGGCGTCGAGATTGTAGTCGTGCGCGTCGATCGCGACCCAACGCCCCTGTCGCCCCGCCGACCGTTCCAGCAAAGTGTCGGCGGTGATCAATCGCTGATAGACCGCGTTCCGCAGGTGGGGCAGGTAGAGCCCGCCGAACGCGCCATGCCAATAGGAACAGTTGCACTGCGCGCGGTAGAGTTCCGTCCGCGCCTGTTCCAGCAGGTCGGCCTGTTCGTCGGCATTGGCAGCCACCGAGAGTTCAGCAAGCCGCTCGGAAACCTGCAGCATACGCGAGTACATCTCGTTACTCTCGGGATACTTGACCCGAAAGTTTCTCCAGAAACCGCCCCGCAGGAATTGCCGGGCGGCGGCGTGATCCTCGTCGGACGCCGGTCCATGTGTCAGATGCTGGTATTCAAGCTGCCGCGCGACCGGCAGCGCCCATTCCGTCATCTCACGATAACTGCTGTCGGGGATGTAGACCTTGCCGGCGGGGGAGACCTGATCGACCACATCGGCCATCGTCGACAGGGTGAGCCAACTGGAGTTTTCACACAGCGCGTCGAAGAACCGCCTGAGCCAGCCGTCGGCGTAGACATGTTGCTGCGTCCCCGGCCATGTGCCAAACTTTTCCCCGTCATCGCCAAACGTCACCACCGAATTGGGGTAGCGTTTCCCCACCTGGCGGAGGTAGTCGATGGTGTCGGTCGGGTCGGCGAAGGGGATGGTGTAGCGGAGTTTCTCGCTGCCTGGGAAGACCTTGAGCAGTCGCCCTTCATCCTCGGTGAGGTAGTACCCAAAGAGTTCCTCATCGACCAGGCCGGCACAGCGGAAGTGGTAATCGTCAAGAATGGTGTACTCGATTCCCGCCTGGGTCACGTCTCCCACGAACGACTGTTCCCAAACCCGCTCGGGGGTCCACATGCCCCGGACGACGACGCCAAACAGCCGCTCGAGGTATTGGGTGTAAGCGCGAATCTGTCCCAGGCGATCGCGGCGGGGAATTGTTGCGAGAATCGGTTCAAAGAACGGACCGCCGACAATTTCGATCTGTCCCCGTTCGACCAGCGCCCGCACCCGCTCGACATATTCGGGGTGGTGTTTGACCAGCCATTCCAGCAGACTTCCCGAGGTATGCAGCGAAATCGGAATTTCGGGATACTGCTCGAGAACTTCGAGGAAAGGGGCGTAGCTTTCGCGATACGCCGACTCGAAGACGCCGTTGAAATTTCCAATCGGCTGGTGATTGTGCAGAGCCAGCACCAGTCGCACACGGGAAGACATGAGTTCGTCCTTGAACGGGTCGCGGGCGGATTGCGAATTCCCATCGTCCGGCCCCGGCGTCGATCACACCGCGCAGCGACCAACCCGACAAACAATCCGCAGAGCGCACGTCTCCTCTATCGGCATTCCACACGGTTGGAGTTTGACGATTTTTTCGAAAAGGCCGGTTGTCGGCCAACACCTCAATACATCCGTCAGGAAGAATACCCTTGGTTAAGCAGGGATTGACGAGTCAGAAAACGGTGTATTGCCGACAGTTTTCGTTTTGCCGGATCGTGTTCGCGGAGACGACTACGGCCGGTCGCGTTTCTTTTCCGCCAAAGATTCGTAGTACCGCCGCACGAGTTCCTCGTATTTCGGCAAGTACCGCTCATTGAATGACTTTTGCAGCGCCTCGCGCACGTTGGGGGGCAGATGCCCCCAGACGTCATTGGCGTCCGCCCGGCGGCGGGCTTCCTCTTCCGCCTTCTTCTTCGCGGGATCGAGTCTATCGTCCGACTCGTTCGCCTGGTCGTTCCGCTCACCCGGAGTGGGCTGGGGCTGGTTGCTGGCCGCCTGTTGCTGTCCCTGAGGACCGCGCGGCTTTTTCGACTGCGATTGCCGGCGCTGCGACTGGCGTCCCGACTGCCGTTGTCGGCTTTGCTGTTGTCGACCCTGCTGTTGCCTTTGCTGCTGCCGCTGGTTGCGGCTTTGTTGTGGATTCTGATCCTGGTTTTGATTCTGGTTTTGATTCTGACTCTTGCTCTGCTGCGACGGCGGCGGAGGCTGCTTCAGCAACTCCAGAATCTTTTCCAGGTCGTCAGCGGCTCGGGTTTGCAACGCCCGGGTTTCGTTGCCGGTATCGGAATCGGTCAGCCGATCTTTCGCGGAACGCATCGTCTCTATGGCCGCTTCCAGTTTCTCTCGCGCTTCATCCAACGGCGACTTCTTCGTCGGGTCGAGTTTGTCGAGAAGATCATCGTCGGGCAAATCGTCGATCGTCGGTTCACCGCCCGGATTCGGTTCCACGGGAGGTGGGGCCGTCGCTTTCGGTTCTTCAACCGGCGCGTCCTCCTCGGGTTGAACCTCCTGCGCCCCCAGCAGGGCGACCGCGAGACAACCAACTCGCAGCCATTCACAGATCATCGCGCTAGTCCACATCGGGCAGATCCTCGACTTTTCGCTCTGGGGGATTGGGGCCTTTCTGCGGGCCGGGTTTATCAGAATCCATGGGGAGAAATCCTGGTTCTCCCTCGTCGGTTGGCCGCTTGTCGGGGTCCGGAAGATCGCCGCTCTGGTCCTCTTCGTCGTCGTCTGTGGTGGCGGCAACCATTTCGGCCAGTTCCCGGGCGAAGTCTGCAAGCTGGTCCTGTTCATTCCGCAACTGCTCCAGTTCATCGCGGTCGGAGTCGCTCCACTCGTGTCCCGGTTGAGATCGCATTGCGTCGAGTTCGGCCGTGCGGTCGATCACTTCCCGTTGTAATGTCACCAGAATCTTCAACTGAGCGATCGCGGAGACCGTGTCCCCCTGCGGACCGCCGCTCGACTCTTTCTGCTGCTGTTGCTGGCCATCCTCGGGCGGTTTTCCCTGCTGCTGTTGTTCGTCGGGATTTCGGGCGGCGATCGCCTCGACCATTTCTTCGAACCGCCTTCGGGCCGACTCCTGCAATTGCTGCGTCGGCTTGGAGACTTCTTTTTTGGCGATCAACTCCTCGGCCTTCTGCATCGCCCGTGCCGCGCCGCGTAAAGAGAGCGAAAAGACCTTGGCCGGTGCGAGTCGGTCGGCCAGTGACTCGGTCTCCTGCCGCAATGTGCGTTGAACTTCCGAGAGCTGTTTCAGCGACTGATTCTGCGACCGCGACCACTTCCCGGCGACCTCATGCAATCCGTCGAGTCGGCGCGACTCTTCCAGAGCGGCCTGCTGTCTGCCGACCAGACTCTTCAGTTCCGCCGCCATCTTTTGCAGCAGTTCATTGGCCAGACGTTCTTCCGCCTCTTTCAGTTCGTCTGAGAGTTCCTGTTCGGCCTGTTCAATGTCGTCAATCGCTTCGCTCATCTCACGGTCGGCGTTTTCGAGGTCCGAGTCGGCGATTTCGTCCTCCGCCTGATTCATGCTTCCGCCCGCTCGCTGCACCGCGTCACCCGACCGTTGCGCGCCAGAGCGTTGCAGCAGCCGCGCCAGCCGGGCGGTCTCTTCTCGCAGCTTGCGCTGTTCCTGCCGCAAGCGGCCGAGCTTTTCCTCCCGTTCGGGACCAGCGGGCATCGCGCCAGCCTGGGCCAACTGGTTCTGCAAGTCACGCTGGCGATCGGCGATGCTGGCGGCCGCCTCGCCCGACTCCTTCATCTTCTTGACCAGAGTCGCTTCATCCTGTTCTCGCTTTTGTTCCAGTGTTCCCGCGAGTTCCTTCATCTTCTTCAGCACATCCTGTTGAGACCGCAACGCTTCTCCCAGGTGTTTCTGTTCGATCTGTGAGGCGGCGTTCCCCATCTGGCCTGCGACATCCTTCCGCTCGGCCTCCTCCAAGGTCTCTTTGAGCGCGTCGGTCGCCGCCGTCGGTTCACCCCCTTGTTCCGCCGCTTCGAGTTTCCCCTTCAACTTCTCTTCCAGTTGCCGAAACTGTTCGGCCTGTTGCCGCTGCCGGTCCGCGATCCGCGCCACGTCCGCCTCATCCTGTTTCGAGGGAGTCGGCTTGCCTTGATTCATCAGACGTTGCTGCAGTTCTCCGGTATCCCGATGGAGTTCTTCCTGTCCCTTGGTGATCGAACCCAGATCCTGTCCGAGATCGCGTTCGGTCCGCCACTCAGACAGTTCATTCTGCAGCTCTTGCAGCGACTCCAAAACACCCGATTGTTCTTCCCGCGCCTTGGCCAGTTCGCGTTCGGCTTCTTTCGGGGTCTGCGATCCTTCGGGTTGTTCGGTCAACTTGCGGGCCTGGGTCAGCGCGTTTTCTATCTGTGGCAGCGTTTCGGCCCCGAGTCGCTCGAGTTCCGAGGCGATCGCCTCCAATCGCCGTTCGGAGGACGGATCCTCGATCTGGTTGTCTTTCAGTTCATTGAGAATCTCACGTGTCTTCTGCGCGAGGCCCACCGCCGGGTTGCTCAACTGCGAATTGACTTCGCGTTGCAGCAACTCGGTCCGTTTGAGCGCGTCGGCATCCTCGGCTCGAAACTCTCCCGCCTTTTCAAGCTGGCGTTCCAGCCCGCGAATCTGGTCCTGGGCCTGCCGTTCCTGCCGGGCGACCTGTTCGAGATCGTGCAACAGCCCCGCTTGTTCGCGTTCGATTTCGCGGGCTTTGTCTTCCGGGGAAACGATCGTCAGCGTGCGGGTCACGCTAAGCTTCAAGTGCCGGGATCCGTCGCTCGGATGCACAAAATCATCCTGCGCTTCCGACCGGTACCGCACCACACTCCCCGGATTCAGCTTCAGGTCCCCGAGTTGAAACACGTACTCCGACGTCAACTCTTCCGGCCGCGATTCTCCTTGAAACAGCGGGACCGTCGTAGCGGCACCGCCGTCGACGTCATAGACCAGTCGCACCTCGGCCAGTCCCAGATCGTCGCGCGACACAATTCGCACCGGCACCACGGCGGTCGCGGTCACCTGCAGGTCGGCGGAGGGCACCTGAATGAGAGTTTCCGGTTCCAGATCCTGAATTCCGCGGATCTCATAACGGACCAGATCGGAACTTTGAATCCCCTCGGGATCACGGAGTTCGAACCACCACGAAGTGACTCCCGATTCCGTGATCCGAAATCTTCCCGTGACCGTCTGACGATCGTCGGCGATCTGCAACGGAATCCGTTCGCGGTCGCGCAATCGAAGGTTCGCCGTCGCCAGCGGTCGGTTCACGAACGCTTCCGCATCGACCACAGTTCCCACGAGCGCGGTCACGTGTCCCACTCCGCTGGGAAGCAGCTCCACAGGTCGTTTCGTATATGCGGGCGGAGTGACCTTGAGCTGCAACTTTTCCACGATCGGCGGATTGACCACGCGCAACGTGCGCCACGCCATGGTCGTGTCATCCCCCCCGATGACCCGAAATTCAATCGCTGATTTGGGAGCCTGGATCTGCCCCAGCGCCAGTTCACGAAATTTGCCCGCAGCACTCGCGACATTCACCGGGCGGAGCGATTCCTGTGTCACCGGGCCGTTGGTTTTCGCAGGTCGGGTTTCCAGCACCACGCGCGGGGGAAGCGCCCCCCGGGTGTTTTCCGCATGGAAGCGAAACACTTCCCCGCGCGGAACCTGAAGGTCGACGGCGAGGTCAGCGGACAGCGGTTCCCCTTCCGCATCGAGAAGCCGCAATTCGACGGCGCGGGGCCACGCCGGCGCGCTGAAGGGAAGAAACAGGCGATGCAGCGCCAGCGCCGCCCGACTCGGCTGAACCAGCACCAGAATCGCGGCGACCGCCATGAGAATGGCGGCACAAATCGCGAATTTCATCACGGTGGAGGTCTGAACCAGATCGTCCAGATCGACGGCGGCCAGTCGCTTCGCGGTTTGTTGGACAACCGCCCGCTGCAAGGCCGGAGAACCGACGCGCGGGTCGCCTCCCTGTTCCACGAACTGAACCGTACTCGCCAGACTGTCACGGAACCCCGGATAACGCTGTTCAATGCGCAGCGCCACGTCGAGATCCGACAACCGCGCCCGCAACGGAGTGATCAGCCATCTCCACGCGGTGTAACCCGCCATCCCGACCAGCCCCATCAGCAGCAGGAACCGCAACCCGGGGTCATCCAGGTGGTACCACCAGTCGATCAGTCCGATCGTGAGTACGCAGGCCAGCGTCACCAGAGCGGTGCGGGCCACGCCACCGGTCCACAACACCTGGCGCACCCGGCCTCGAATTCCCGAGAGCCTTCGCAGAACGGGGTCTGAGATGCGATCGATCATACGAGTCTCCAGCGTTTTCGCAGCATCCATTCGAGCGTCAGCAATCCGCAGAACGTCAACAGCACCAACCAGTGGTTCCAGATCTTGAGCGGACTTTCCGGCTCCAAGGGAACCGGTAATCCCGGAGGAATGTCCACCGCGAGGCGCGAAGCCGTCGCCAAAGTATAGGTCTTCCCCCCGGTCTGGCTCGCCGCCAGTGTCAACTCCGCCGCGTCGGCCCGCAGGCTGCGCGATTCCCGCTCGCTCGCCCGCACTTCAAAATCGGCTGCGGGCGGGGCGTGAGGAAACGTAGGCGTTCCCACAAACGCGTGGTACTTCCCGGGCGCGGGATGCGCAAGCTGCCCCTCAAACACGTTCGCCGCCTCGGGAAGGCGGGTCAATTTGATGCGCTGTTGCCCTGAGCCGACTGTCTCCACAACGAGTTGAACGCCATCCCCGTCGGCTGGAATCAGCCGTTCATTTAGAAAACGTAATCGCAACGTGACCGGGTCACCCGCCTGGTACGCTTTGCGGTCGGCGATCAATTCCGCCGACCCTTCCGCAGCCGCCGCCCGGGAATGGGCCAGATAGCGCAACAACTGCACCCAGTAGCGGCCGTAGTAGACATCTCCCGTGCGAAAACGCCAGCGGAACAGCTCTTCGACACCGTGATACAGCACTTTTCCGTTGCCATACCGCTGTGTGACAATCAATGCTACCGGCTTCCCTTGAACCAACTTCTGAGGGTGAACCATGTACACAATCGCCCCGGGCCGAATCTGCTGCACGTCGACCGACCAGTACAACCCCGGGAGGAAGTCCCACACTTCCTGGCTCTCGCGCTCGCCGTCGGCGAACCGAAACAGAGAACTCCCCTTGCGGGCCTCGGGGGTCAGTTCGGGACGGAATTCCTGTTTCAAAATCTCGTTGGGACCAGGCTTGCGGACGCCCGCGAGTTCAATCGGGAGCAGTGACTCCAGCGGCGTCCCCGCGAATGTCTCGGGGCTGTGATTGGGGCCGGCGATGAACAACATCCCCCGGCCCCGCTCCCCGACGAAATCTCGCAGATTCTCCTGCACCGACGGCGTAAGCTGCGTCGCCGACAGATCTCCCAGAATGCAGACGTCGTACTCAAACAGCTCTTCCCTTGTTTGGGGCACCCGTGGCAACGCCGTCCTGTCTTCTTTGACGAAATCGTCATCCGCGTCCAGCAGCACGGTCTTCAGTTCGACGGTTTTCTCGCGTCCCAAAAGGTCTTTCAACTGCCGAAACTCCCAGCGTGGCACTCGATCCACCAGCAGAACCTTCAACTTCTCGTCCCGGACGCTGATGCGGCGTGTTTCCCGGTTGTTGGCGGTATTCGATTCCTGCGGCTGTTCGACCGCTTCGATCACAATCGAAAGTTCGCCTGTCGTATTGGGGGTGAAACTCAGTTCCTGTTTCTGCGGTTTGCCATCGTCGGCGATCCGCACATCGCGGGTCGCCAGCGTCTCGCCCGTTTCCGAATTGCGCAAGTTGACCCGAGCCGTCTTGCCCGACAGACCGCGCGCGGTGAGGGTGTACGCGAAAGAAACCGGCTCACCGACAAACGCGGTGTCGTCCACCAAAACGTTATGGAGTTCAAGATCGATGACCGGGTCGGCGCTGCCCAGCGCCACTGCGAACAGCGGGACCGAGCGCTGCCGGGCGTATTGGGCGGCGGTTTGCAGCGATTCCCCGTCGGTGGAGATGCCGTCGGTCAGCAGAATGGCGGCACTGGGCGGGGTTCCCCGCAGACTGTTGAGCGCGTTCCGCAAACCGTCTCCCAGCCGGGTTTCGTTGCCGCTTGGGACCAGTTCCCGAATTTTGGGTAACAAGCCATCAATATCGGCCGCATTGAGTGCCGCCTCGTCACCCAGAACCGCGTCCCCTTCCGCGATCGTGTGAAACCGGAGTTTGTGGTTTTCGATGAGACTGCGGAGCAAGGCCCCATTGCGGTCAAGCAGCAGGGCCTGCGCCTGAGCGAGTCGGGTCGACTGACCGAGTTGATTGTCGGCCACCAGTCGCTTGGCCGCCTCGGCCTCCGCCGGCTGCTGGTACCGATCAACGGTTCCCATACTGTTCGAAACGTCGAGCAGCACCAGCACGTAGGGCAATCCGGTCCGTTCGACCGACAGCAGCGCCTGACTGAGCAGAAACAACACCACAGCGATTGTCGCGAGGCGCAGCCCGACCAGCAGACCGCGTTTGGCACGCGGCAGATGACCCGCGTCGCGACGATACACCGCAACCACAAACAGCGTGGCCAGAACCAGAAACACCGCCAGTCCCCAGGGAGGCCAGGGAAAATCGTGTGTGATGTTCCAGGACGTACCCTGTCCAGGGGAGCTGGGCCGCGCGTTGAGCAGCCACTCGGAGAGCCGTTTGAGCCAATTCATCCGGGAGCCTGTGTCCTCCTGGCGGCAGGTGGGCTGGATGTGTTCCAACAGTCCCGTCCGCGTACAGGACTGATTCTGACCCAAAAGCGCGGTGGGTGGTAGTCAAACCCGGGAAATGGATTCGAGCCGTTGGCAATTTCGTTCATTGAAACCCGTTTGGTGAAAATCGGGTACTAAGCTCAGCGTGTGGACGCCAGTCCAGACGCCATGACTTCGCGGCCCGGCAGATGGTAGGCTCCAACCGTCCCGAGCCAGTTCCCACGCATGAACCGATCGATGCAAAACCGAAATCGTCTCAACACCTCCTGGACAAACCCTTGCGGTTTCTGTCTGGCGTGGCTTTTGTATTTGGCAGGGGTCGCCCTGGGGCAGGAGCCAGTGGCTGGGCAGCAGGCAGCCGAATTGCTGCCCCCGACCGCCGTGTACTACGCCGAGATCCCCGAGCCGGACAAACTCATTGGCGCCCTGCTGGACCATCCGCTTCGGGGGCGGGTCGAAGAACTCGAAG
Source organism: Planctomicrobium piriforme (assembly GCA_945860955.1). Lineage (GTDB taxonomy): Bacteria > Planctomycetota > Planctomycetia > Planctomycetales > Planctomycetaceae > UBA10511. The sequence goes on along the minus strand of CAMATH010000083.1, from coordinate 16,407 downwards.
TCTGGAAACGCGCCACGCAAACGCCGGAATACTTTCAGGGAATCGTCGGTTTGCGGATTGTCGAGTTCGCGTTGGGAATGGAATGGCGGAAGGCGCTGGAAACGCTCGCTGGCGCGGGACTCTACGCCGCCTTCGATCCCCCCACCCAGGGATTTGCGATCCTCGCCCGCGCCCCCGATGAAAAACAGCTTCTGACGCTCCGCGACAAACTCCTGACCCTCGCCCGCGACGACGCCAAACGGAACAAACGACCCGACCCGCTTCAAACCCGCGAATACCGCGGCGTCACCGCGTATGAAGCCAATGGGAGCGCCTCGGCGGTTATTGGACCGTGGCTGGTGATCACGAACAAAGCGGATCTCGGCAAGGCGATTATCGATCGCCATCTCGATCGCCCGCAGGGGACGCCCGACGCACCCGCGTCGCTGGCACAGCTCCCCAAGTTCCAGGGGGCGAAAAACGGCTCCAAGCGCGCCACCCTGTGGCTGTTCGCCGACATTGAGGCGGCCCGGGCGAGTGGGCTCGCCCCGCAGGCGTACAGCGGCAAGGCGGACAATATCATCGCCGAGTTCCTGTTCGGTGGCCTGCTCGACACACTGAAACAGACTCCGTACGCGACTCTGTCGTTCCACCTGACACCGGCCGATGCGAGGCTCAATCTCGCGCTGCCCCATCAGTCGCAATGGGTCAGCCCCGCGCGCGAACATTACTTCGGCCCCAACGGTTCCGGGTCGGCTCCGCAGCCAACGCCAGTTCCGGAAACTCTGTTCACATTCACCTTCTACCGCGATCTGGGCAAGATGTGGCGTCGCGCCGACGAGCTGTTGACGCAGAAGGCCGCTGAAGAACTGACACAGGGAAACAGCGGCCTGTCGACACTGTTCGGCGGCAAGGATTTCGGTGAAGAGGTGCTGGGGTTGCTCGGTCCGCAGACGCAACTCGTTGTCACCCGTCCCCCCGCCGAGGAAGGGTATCCGCGACCCGCCGTCCGGCTCCCCGCGTTCGCGCTGCAGTTCGAAATGCGGAATCCTGAAATCACCCGCCGGGAATTGCGGCGGACGTTTCAAAGTCTGGTCGGGTTTCTCAACGTGATTGGGGCGATGAACGCCCAGCCGCAGTTGGAACTGGATGTCGAGAAACTCACGGCAGGAGAGCTGGTGACGTCGACGTACCTTCCGGAAACGGGACGTGATGTCGAGGGGGAGGCGCGGATCAATTTCAACTTCTCCCCCACTGCGGCGTTCGCAGACAATCGGTTCGTACTGTCCAGCACCCGCACGCTCGCCCGGCAAATGATCACCGCCCCCAAGGGAGAGGATTCCGCCAGTCCTGCAGGCCGAGTCGTGAATACCAGTGCCCGACTGGATGCCGGCTTTTTGAAGGCGATTCTGGGAGACAATCGCGGACAATTGATCGCCCGGAACATGCTGGAAGAAGGGCGTTCGCGGGAAGAGGCCGAGCGCCAGATCGAGGGGCTGTTTGGAATCATCGGCCTGTTTCAGGACGCGGGCTTGCAAGTGTTTACGGACGAGGGGCGGGTGCAAGTTGAACTTTCGGTGACGGCGGCGAAAGAATGACTCGGAAGCGAATTCCGGGTTCGCGTGGTTTCATGAACGGTGTGTCACAGGTCTCTCTGGTAGTAGTCGCGCATGGCTCCCTCGTTGAAGTCGATTGATCCCGAATGGGCCTGGAGTCCGTTTGTCCCTTCGGCCGAACAGCCCTGGAACCGGCGGCTCGCCGCCCATCTGCGCCGCCGGTCCGGATTCGCTGGCACGTCCGCCGAGTTGGATGCCGACATCGCGAAGTCCCCCTCCGAGGCGGTCGCGGCGATTTGCACCGCCGTGGAACCTGCGGAGTTTCGCATCGATATGGCGGGCCTCGCGCGTCCGAGTCTGGCGGGGGGAGATGCGCGCAAACTTCCAGCATGGTGGCTGTATCGCATGCTTGCCACGCCGGTTCCGTTTCTCGAGCGTGTCACTCTATTCTGGCACGGGCACTTCGCGACCAGCGCCGCCAAGGTGACCGATCCCGAGCTGATGTATCGTCAGAATGAACTGCTGCGTCGGCATGCGCTGGGGGATTTTGGACAACTGGTTCACGACATCGCCCGCGACCCGGCGATGTTGCTGTGGCTCGACTCGGCGACCAACCGCCGACTGCACCCCAACGAGAATTTCGCCCGCGAACTGATGGAGCTGTTCTGCCTGGGGGAAGGCCAATACACCGAGCAGGATATTCGCGAACTCGCCCGCTGCTTCGCGGGTTGGGAAGTCCGCCGGGGCAACTTCCGGCTCAATCCCGAGCAGCAGGATCCGGGATCGAAGTCGATTCTGGGTTCCACCGGGGAATTCAGCGGCGACGACGGAGTCGACCTGGTGCTGCGGCAGTCGGCGGCTCCGATGTTTATCGTGCAGAAGCTGGTTCGCGACTTCGTCTTCGATGAGCCTGCGGCCTCACCGGAACTGCTCGAACCACTCGCCCGCCAGTTTCGTGAACAGGGACTGAAGACCCTCCCGGTCATTCAGCGGATTCTGTCGAGCAACCTGTTCTTCTCCCGTCACGCCCTCGCGCGGAAGGTCAAATCTCCCGTCGATGTGGCGGTCGGATTTCTGCGGGCCTTGTCGGGAACGACGAATTTCGTGAAGCTAGCGCAGGATCTGGGAGAACTGGGACAAGATCTCTTTTTCCCTCCCAACGTCAAAGGGTGGGACGGGGGTAGGACCTGGATCAATTCATCGACGCTGCTCGGCCGGGCGAATCTCATCAAAGGCCTGCTCGATTCCGGCGCGACGCGATTCAACGGCGGTTCACTGCGCGACTTTCTCACCCGCCAGGGAACCAGCGATTCGCAAGCCATCGTCCATCGGCTGGAGGAACTGCTGTTCGCCGTTCCGTTGCCGCCAGCCGCCCGCGCGCAGACGGTTGAACTCATCGATCGCAAGACGGGCGACTGGGAAAAACACCTCCGCGGCGCGCTGCACCTCGTCTGCACACTCCCCGAATTTCAGCTCGCCTGAAGCAACGTGCGATTGTTCAGCGAACCGAGCCATTTGAACTCTCGACACTTCCGAAGGATCCGCCATGTCTGTCAGTCGCCGAGGATTTCTGAAAGGGGCCTCTGTCGCGCCACTGGCCTGGGGGATCGGTTCCCCGGTCCCCCACCTGCTGCGGCGGGCGCTGGCCGACTCTGAAAAGAAAGTGGATGGCCCCATTCTGGTTGTCGTGCAGCTTTCAGGGGGAAACGACGGCCTGAATACGGTGGTTCCCTTCCAGGACAAGCGGTATCGCCAGGCGCGTCCCAAGCTGGCGATTCCTGCGGCGGACGTTCTCAAACTGAGCGAAGGACTGGGGCTGCATCCCGCCTTGCGCGGGTTCGCCGACCTGTGGGAACGGGAACAACTGGCGATCGTGCAGGGAGTGGGATATCCGCAGCCCAATCGCTCGCATTTTGAATCGATGGACATCTGGCACACCTGTTTGCGGAAATCCGACCCGCGCACCGACGGGTGGCTGGGGCGCGCGCTGGACCAATGGTCGGCGACCCGGACGGCGTCGGACCCGCTGGCACTCCACTTGGGGGCCGAGAAGCAGCCGTTGGCACTGGTGTCGCGCCAGGTCCGCGTGCCGTCGATCCGGTCGCTCGACCAGTTTCGGTTGAATGCGGGGGAGGAACGGGAGGCGATCAGTCAACTGGTCAAAGCGCAGCGGGCCGATGACGAGGACGACCTGCTCTCGTTCGTGCAGACCAGCACGGCGTCGGCCATTGATGTGAGTGGCCGATTTGGAAAACTGCGTGACGGAGGGGCGAAACCGCACGACTACCCGGCGACCGCGCTGGGAGCGAAGCTCTCCACTGTCGCCCAATTGATTGCCGCCAGCCTGGAGACCCGCATTTATTACGTCGAACTCGACGGCTTCGACACCCATGCCCAGCAACCTGCCGCCCACAGTTCCTTGCTGAAACAGTTGGGTGACGCGGTGCAGGCCCTCAACCGCCACATGGCGGATTTGGGGCTGGGGGATCGCGTATTGACGTTGTGCTTCAGCGAATTCGGCCGACGCGTCGCGGAAAACGCGAGCGACGGAACCGACCACGGTGCCGCCGCCCCGGTCTTTCTGGTGGGCAACCGCGTCGCCCCCGGCCTGATCGGAACACACCCCCGTCTCGATGATCTCGACCAGGGGGATCTCAAATTCCACACCGACTTCCGCCAAGTCTACGCCTCGATCCTCGACAGTTGGCTGGGGGTGTCGAGTGAAAAAGTTTTGGGAGGAAAGTTTGACGCATTGCCAGCGATTCGGGCAATTTGATTCGCCGTCGCATTGGTAATTTGAGTCCGGCCGTCGTCGCCCGTTCGCCGTCGTTGCGATCCAGGTGGAGGATCACTTCGTTGAACCAAGCCAATCGGAGACGTTGGGGCTCAGCCGCAACGCCGCCACGCACGCCTCATTCGGTCGCGATTGGCCATGATGGCAGCGGATCGTCTCGGGCAGTTCCGCAATCCCGCGTTCACTGCCGGGCGAAGCGAGGATTCCGAATGGATCGACTACGTTTTCCGAGCCGATCGACCGCCGACAATCCCGCGATTCGGGGCGCAGTTTTCTTGGGAAGTTCACCGCGACGAATCTTGCGTTCTTCCAACCTGCGGCGCTGCCGTTCGAGTGCCTTCTTCTTGTTCGACATCGTATCCTCCCTGAACACAAGATCCCGGCTACATCAAGGCTGCCCACGCGGTGGCACCGTAGTTCGTGGGATGATATTGGCGATGTGTTCAACTGGAAAGCGTCCCCCATGGAATCCGCCTCCAATGAACTCAAAACCCAGTGACCCACCAGGATTCAATCAATATACAAAAACTCATTCGAGCATAGCACAACGAGGCACAATCGCGGCCACGCGTCGGTGACGGCAGCTTCCGCCAAGAGATCGAGCGCGATCTGGCGTTCCGTGACTGCGGGGGGGCGACCGAGGGCGATCTCGTACAGCCGGGAAACACGCTCGGCGGGTGTCGCCTGGGGGTCTTCACGATCGATCCGCGCGGCCAGATCGCGCGACGCCTGATCGACGAACGGGTCGTTGAGCAGGAACAACGCCTGCGGCGCGACGATCGACTGATTGCGGCGTTCGATCACACCACCACCGTCCGGGCCATCAAATAGAGGACAGAACTCCGCCGCCTTCGCGCCGGTGCGGACTGACATCAGATACAAACTCCGCCGGGGAACCGCATGGTCCAGGAACCCGACTCCCTGACCGGCGTTATCCAACCGGCCCGAGACCGCCAGGAGTCCGTCGCGAAGAGCCTCGGCTTCAATTCGCCGACGAGGCATGTGACTCAACCAGCGGTTTTCCGGGTCGGCCGCGATCGCGTTCGGGGCACCGGTTGAGCTTTGCTGATAGGTTTGGGACAGGACAATCAGCCGGTGCAGCGACTTGATGGACCAGCCCGACGCGATGAATTCCGTTGACAAAAAATCGAGCAATTCAGGATGGCTGGGGAGTTCGCCCCGCCGACCGAAATTGGTCGAGGTCCGCACCAGTCCTTCCCCAAAATGGTGCTGCCACACGCGATTCACCAGCACCCGCGCGGTCAACGGCGCATTGGCACCCGTCAACCATTCGGCCAGTTCGCGACGTCCGCTTCCGCTGGAAATCGCCAGCGGCTGGCCGCGCTCCAGAACTCGCGGGATGCCCCGGGGAACCACCTTTCCCGGAGTGTTCGGATTGCCCCGAAGATAGACGACCGCATCGTGAAAGCCGGCGTGTGACGTTTCGGCGGGACCACCCTCCTGCACGACCACGGCCCGAGCGACTTCGACCGGCTTCTTTGCTTGCAGGCGTTCCAACTCGGCTTTTATTTCCGCCAATTGGACTTGAAGACTTTGGGGGAGCTTCGCAAGCCTGTCGGCCGGTGCGATGGCGAAGGGACTCTTGGTGGAGAGCAACTCCTCATAGAAGTCGGCGATTGGGTCGGCGATCGCCTCGGGGGTCGTCGAAGGTTCGCCAAACCAGCGGCTCTGGATTTCCTTCTCGGTCCGCGTGCGGTTTTCATCGTCGAAGGAAGCGCCATAGACCCGCAATTCACAGATGTCGCCTCGAAAGCGCGCGCTGCCGCCGGATCCCGGCCCGCCAATGTTCAAGTGAGGGATCGCCGGATCGGATGACACGGAGTCCAACGCCGGGTTGTGGGCAACGCGCTCGCCATTCCGGTAGACCACAACCCCCCCTGGTCCCCAGGCCAGACTGAGCAGTTGAAATTCCTCGTTCGGGGGCGGGGAAATGACAACATCGCCACTCGCGCCGTTCTTCCTCACAACACAATGGGTGCCCCCCCGTTCGTTGGGCATCAGGCCGATGCCATGCTGTCCCACCGCCGAGTCTTCCCAGCCGATCAATCGCTGCGAAGGATCTCCTCCTTTGGTCGCCCGAAAGAGAACGAACAGGCTGCCAACGGCTGGGACCGACCGCGTCACCTGAAGCAGTTGCTGTCCCTCAAACCGAAGGACATTCCGCAGGTGTCCGTCGATCTCCGCCTTCGCCAGGAGCGGGCCCTTTACACTGGCGATCGACGTGGCATCACCGGCGAATGCCGACCGGTTGGGCCACTGGATCACCCGTTGCTCCTCGTCCACCTGGACCCGGCGATCGTCCGCGCGAAATCGCAAGATCTGGCTCTCTGCGAATGGCGCGCCCGCTGGTGTCGACTCCGATTTGGCCGACTTCGTGGCGGGCTCCCCCAGACCCCGCACGAACCGGTCCGCGAGAATGCCGGCCTCGACTTCGTCGTTGGTCTCCCGCAAAGGAGCGATCGCCGGGTGAATGGGCGTCTCGTCAAAAAGTGCCACCCATTTCTTGAGCGTTTCGTTGTCCAGACGCCGGTCCGTCGCCACGACCGTCGTCGGGTGACGGCTCCCTTCGGGTCGCGCGGTCGAACATGCCCATGCCGCCAGCAAATACTCTCGCGTTTCCTTTGCGATTCGCTCGCGGAGCGCGGTGACGTACGCCCGGTCGACATGGGTGGCGATTTCCAGGGGCAAGGCGGCCAACCTGGCTTTGTCGCGAGCTGTCTCGGCTTCGATTTCCCGCAGTCTTTGCGGAGCGATCAGCGGCACGCGAACCAGCGGCGTGTTTCCCTTGACCGGACTGGGAATGAGCCGGGTGCTGAAGAAGATCCCCGCGAGCGAATAGTAGTCTTCGATGGAAATCGGATCGTACTTGTGGTCATGACAGCGGGCGCAACCCAAAGTCAGCCCCATCACCGACCGGCCCAGAACATCCACCTGGTCATTCACATAGTCGGCGATCATCTGCGTTTTTTCGACGTCGCCGGGTACGAAGTCGGCAATCGCCAGAAACCCGGTCGCCACCAGCGCGTCGACATCGATTTCCGCTGGATCGGCCGGTTGCAACACGTCTCCCGCCACCTGCATCGCGATGAACTTGTCGTAGGGGAGATCACGATTGAACGCCGACACCACCCAGTCGCGATACCGCCACGCTTCGCGAAAATCGCTTTCGACGGGAAGCTGGATGAGGTCGCGGGCGTCCGCATAGCGGACGACATCCAGCCAGTGCCGACCCCACCGTTCGCCATATTGTGGAGACGCCAACAGCCGTTCGACGACGCGCACATACGCGGCGTCGGAATCGTCAGCGAGAAACTCCGCCATCGCCTCGGGTGTCGGAGGCAGCCCGAGCAGGTCGTAGGTGACTCGCCGCAGCAGGCTGCGTTTGTCCGCGGAAACCGCAGGACTGATCTTGCGAGATTCCAACTCCTTCAACACGAACGGGTCGACCGCGGTCTGGCACCAGCCGGCATCCATGACGTTCGGGGACTTCACGATCCTCAGAGGTTGAAACGCCCAATGGTCGGTCCCCTCAATTGCCGGCTTTTCTGACCGAGTTGTCGAAACCTCTTCGTCAGCCGGCACCCGGTAAGCCCAGGTGATCAGGCCGAGAGTGAGTGTCGAAACAAAAACGATCAAGAGCGGACGCATGCGGCGAATTCCTGGTGGAATCGATCCAAGGTGTCGCCAGTCAGCGACGAAGTTCAGCCCAAAAAACTTCAAAACCACTACTTCTCCACCGTCACCCAGACCGGCTCGCCGGCGAAGGTCAGTTTCATCACGAAATTGATCGAGACGTGGGCCATCACGGGGATCAGTTGTTTTTCCACCACCGGAGCGTCGGCGGCCGCCTTGAGAGTGATCACCCCCTGGGTTTCCGTTCCCGTCAGCAGTGTCTTGCTGTTGGCACCATCCAGCGTCACCCCCTTGGGCAGGCTGTTTCCAAACGGACTCTCCAGGTGCTGAAACAACACATCGAGCGTCACATTCCCGGTGAACCCGGGTGCCCGTTCGATTGTGACGTCGATCTTCCTGGATTCCCCAGGCTTCAGCTTGATATCGGTCGCGCTCAATTTCACCGACCGCACATCCATCGGCTCGGCGATCGAAACGGTGTGCATGTCGACGGGATAGTTCCCGCGTCCACCGCCCGGCGAGTAATACTCCTGCAACGGCTGGCCGACCGCCGACAGTTGCAGCGGTTCCGCGTTGGGAACCGTGTGTGTCGCCGACCCGAGAACCCGGATATTGGACGCGTCGAACTTCGCGTCGGGGGCGGCGTGGAGGATAACACATCCGTCGTTCGCGCCGGCGAGAATTCGGCCGGTCGTCGCGGTGACCCCCGCGGGCAATCCTTCGACTCCCAGGTTCACAACTCCCGCAAAACCGTTCTTACGCAACGCGCGAACGTAAAACACGCCACCCGATCCGGGGGCGAGCAGGGTCTTGTCCGTGTCGACTTCCAGAAGGAAGTGGGGCACTGCCCGCGTGATTTCGATCGCGTAGGTGAACTGCGCCCCGCCCCGCAAGTGCAAGTCGCGGATCTCGATGGTGTACTTTCCATCCGCCGGCGCACCCCAGTTCTCCAACCCGGAGTCGGCGGTCTGCACGCGATGGACGGTGGAATCATCCGCCTCGGACACCAATGCCCCCTTGTCGTTCAGGATCCGCAGGAATGGATCGATCGCCGACCATGCCTGCCGCGCGACGACCCGAAATGACAACCTGTCGCCCGCTTTCGCTTCAAACGTGAAACAATCGACGTCGGATTCACTTTCGATCGTGCCGGCGACAACCGTCGGAATCGCGATCGTCTGCGCCTGCTCGATCGTATTGTTCGGCTGAGGCGTTTCAAGTGTGATCGCCGACTTCGTACGGAGAATCGTCACGTCATTGAGCGGCTGTCCGTTGAAGACCGGAGCGATCGCGCACACGCCAGCCGCTGTGTCGGCCGGCAGCGTGAACGGTGCCTGGGCTCCCGCAGGGAGGTTGTATCCCACCAGGGTCAATTGCGTCGCGACCCCCGGAACCAGCGCCAGGGGAGAGACCTGGGTCACGAACGGCCGATTGTGAACTTCGACCGCGTAGGTCCAGTCGGCGTTCCCCTGATAACGCACGTCGCGCACTTCCAGAACGTAGTCCCCCGGCTGCGTGAATTGGTAGAACAGCAACGGGTCGCCGGCGAAGTGATTGTCTGACGTCGCCAGAACACCACCGGTCGCACTCCGCAGCGTGATCAGCGGATCGACGCGGCTCTGCATATCGTGCAATCGATTGAGTAATCGCTGCGACCGAACCTCGAACACCAGTCCGGTCGGTGCGTCGATTTTGAACTTGTAGAAGTCCAGATCCTCGGCCTTTTCGATCGTCCCGCAAATGGTCGCGGGGAGATTGACCAGTTGCGCCTTCCCGAGCGTATCGTTGTCCGGATTCTCGGCGACTACCGGATCCCGCCCCACGACAAGTTGCCCGACCGTGCTGGCCCCCTGAGGCGTGATCACCCGGAAATCCCTCACACCGGGGACCGCATCGGGCGCGACGGTGAACCGGACTTTCGCTTTCGGGGTATTGGGCTTCTTTTCGGGCGGTTTCTCACCCGGCTTCACTTCGGGAGGAATGACCTCTCCGGTCACTCCCGAACCGGAAACAATCACTTTCGACGCGCCATACAGGTTGTACCGTGCCGATACCTCATGTTCGGTGGTGGCTCCGACCTGAGCCGCCGCTGGCTTCAGACTCATGAGCATCGGATAGGAGTTGTTGGTCTGAGCCGAAGCCGGGTCGGCAACTGCGAACAACAACGCGACCGTCGCCGAGACGAAAGTCGGCAACCCGCGAACCAAGCGACGAGCGAAGGACATGGGGAAATTCCTGATCTGGAGGGGGCAAACCCGACGAGGCTGCAAGAGCCAGTTTACCGTGTCGCGAGGGGTTGTGTCGCCCGGAGGTACGCGAACAGGTCGCGCACCTGCTGGTCGGTGTAGTTCTTCAAGAGTCCCTCGGGCATCATCGATTGGGGACTCGCCGCCATCTCGTCGATTTCATCGCGCCGGAGCGACCGCGACTGTCCGTCGCTGAACTTCAGGACCACCACCCGCGCGTCTTGGTCGGCGATGAACCCGCTCAACGTTCGGCCATCTTTGGTCACCACCGTATACGCCTCAAACCCCTCACGGATTTGAGCGCTCGGATTCACGACATTGACCAACATCGTGTGCAGATCATCGCGTTTGTAACTCGTGAGTTCCGGCCCGATGCGACCCCCTTCTTCAAACAGCACATGACACTTCCCGCAACTCTCAAGGTACAACTTCCGTCCGTTGTATGGGCTGCCCGTACCGACACCGAGTGTCTCTTTGAACTTGTCGACCTGGGCCAGCATCTCGGCGGTGGTCGCCCCCTTCACGCTGCCAAAGTGCTTTTCGACAATCGCCGCGATCTGGTCGTCGCGCTGGAACAGGATCCGCTGCACGATTTCGACCGGAACCGTCCGCGGGGCGATTTGTCCCGCGTCGACGGCGTTCAGCAGCGATCGTGCCCACGACTTGCGGCTCGCCAAAACGTTCATCGCCGTCGGCCGGGAGATCTCGGACAGGGTCGGCAGAAGCGTGACAATCTGCTCGCCAATTTTCGGGTCGTCGTACGATTGCAGCGCGCCGAGTGCCGCGCTTTGCAAGTCGGGGTCTTTGGTAGACTTCACAACGGCCTGCAACACGTTCACAGCGGCAGGGGGATGAATCTCGGCGAGAATCTGCAGGAACTTGAGCCGGTCTGCTTTGGCGGCCTGCTCGCTGGCGACAGCTTTCAACGATTCTTCGAGAGCGGCGGAGTCCCCTTGCCGCAAACGCAGCGCGAGCGAACCTCCTCCCGCTTTGGCGATGGCGGCGATCAGTTCATCCGGAAGGCCGGCGAGGGAGCGTCCTTCATACGCCTTTTCAAAACCCGCGAGCAGCAGTTTCGCCCGGTCCGCATCGGGGGTGAGCGAAAGAAGTGTCGCGCACGCCAACAGGTCTTTGCGCGTCCCCGCCAAGGCGTACCGCCGCATCGTCCGCTCGAGAATCTGTTCTCGAACGAGTTTCTGCCCCCAGACGTCGGGATCCGCGAAGAGCGCCAGGACCGCCTCTCGGTCCGTCTCGGCGTGCGCTTCGATCGCCCACCACAAAAGTAGTGGAATGTGGATGTCCCCCGCGTCGTCGTCCCGGCGGAGCATCGCGCTGACAATGGGGAGCGCAACATCACCAGCCAGTCGGCGGATCGAGCAGGCGAGCTGACTGCGGACTTCGGCGTGCTGTTCATGGTAAGCCAGCGTCTTCAGGGCGGCGGCGAACTCGGTGGAGACGTTTTTCGTGTCTCCCGAGAGCCGGATCGTCCACAATCGAACATACGGATTCCCATGTTTTAGCAGCCGCAATGAAACCGGTTCCGTCAGTCCCCCGAGTCGATACAACCCCCACAAATACGCCACGGCGGTGTCGTCGGTACTCGCCTCGAGTTTGGCCAGCAGTTTCGCGGCCCCGTCGCCGGGTTGCTTCCACGCCAGCATCAACAACGCGGTTTCACGGAACCAGCGGTTCGCGTCTGTCAACCGGTCGATGAGTTCGTCGGTCGACGATTTGCCGAGATCAAACGGGGGAATCGCCTTCCCGCCTTTCCGCTTTAGACGCCAGACCCGCCCATGTTCCCGGTCGATCCGACCCTGGTAATGGCTGGAATGGTCGATCCGTTGCTCGTACAGGTCGGCGACATAGATCGCGCCATCGGGACCGACCTGAATGTCGACCGGCCGAAACCAGGTGTCTTTGGTGACGACGGGGTGATCGACATCCTTCGTTTTCAGCGACGATCGGTCAGGAAAGACATCGCTGCGGACCACGTGTCCTTGCAGCGGACCCACACCGAACAATTGGCCGTGGTATTGCACTGGCAACGACGACGCTCCGGAATTGCTGCGGGCTCCTTCGTAGATGATGAACTGGTGGGTGAAGCGCGGCACGTTGTCGTGCGTCATGTTCTCGAAAAACCCAAACGCGTAGGGATTCGAGAGTGACCCGTGCTTTTCAAAACCTTTGCGGTAATAGCCTCCCTGCACGTAGTGAAAGCCACGGGTGTTGCCGCCGTTGTGCCCGGAATAGATTCGGCCGTGGGCGTCGACTTCGAGGCCAAAGGCGTTGCCCCCTCCTTCGCCGAAAATCTCGTACTGCTTGCTGACCGGGTGATACCGCCAGATGCACTGACCGAGCGAACGAACCGCTTTCGCAGGGTCGACACCCGGCGCGCGAATCACCCCCGTGACGGTGCTTCCCTGGGCACCGTACAGCCAGCCGTCGGGTCCCCAGCGCAGACTGTTGGCGATGGAGTGCGAGTCTTCCATTCCGAATCCTTCCAGATGAACAACCGGATCGCCGTCGGGAATGTCGTCGTGATTTTTATCGGGATAGAACAGCAGATAGGGGGGTTGCAGAACCCACAACCCGTCTTTGTCAAACGCGAACGACGAGGAGAGGCTCAAGCCTTCGACGAAGACGCCGTGTTTGTCGAATTTTCCATCCCCATCCACATCTTCATGAAACGAGATGCGATCGAGTCCCTTGAAATGATTTGGCGGGGCCGCAGGAATTTTGTCATAGACCGACCGCAGAAACTTATCACGGGCGACCATTTTGAGACCGGCCGGGTCGGGGTATTGAATGAATTCATTCACCCAAAGTCGGCCCGAAGCGTCCCATTTGATACTCAACGGCTGGCTGATGTCTGGTTCGCCAACCGCCAGCTCGATTTCGAGGTCACTGGGAACGGTGAAGAGTTTGAGCGCCTCGGCGGGTGATTGCGGCCCCGCGTCGTCGATTCGCTTGAGGGTCTTGGCGACCTCGGCGGCGTCTTCGAGTTTATTGAAGAGCGGATAGCCGGCGGGGGCTTTTGTCCCGTCGAAATTCGCGAACGCCGCGTTGTCTCCCGGACGAAACTGCCAGTCCCCCGTCATGCGGATCGCTTGTTTCCCGCCAAACAACACCGGGGGAGCGGCGTTAAATCCGGTCCGCCCCTCCTGGTTATAGACCCGCAGGGCTACGACGTTTGGGGCGTCATAGCGAACTGTGTCGGCGGAAATGAAAAAGCGATCGGTCCCCGCCAGGCCGCTGCGAAAGAACGGTGGAAACGTGCCTGCGTTACCGACCTTCTTGCCGTTGAAGTAAACCTCGTGAGCCGCATCCACAGGTTCGACGAACAGCTCAAGGTCGTTCCCCTTCCACTCGGCGGGCGCCTGGACAAACCCGCGGTACCAGGAGAGGTTTTCTTCGCCGGCCGGCGGGTTCTTCCAGACCTCGGGAACTTTGACAGGCTTCCAGTCGATCGGTGCCTGCGCGAACGGCCGGCTCGACAGCGCGAACAGGACGCAGCCGACCGCCAGCAACAGACTCCCCACAGCACGGAATCGCGGATTGCCAAGCCGTCTCGGAACAGATTCGTGGGACAGTGGCATCGTTCGCTCGCAGGTTCGAGGAGGGAGGTTGTGGGGTTTGGCGAGGATCGGACGGGCAACGATTCCGTATCTACCGGCCGACATCCGTGGGATGTCGCAATGGCCAGCAGTCATCGTTGTCGTGAAATCTGAGATTGTGGTCTCGTCGGGATTTCACAGTGCGTACGAGTTGCGCTAAAGCGACTCGCACGGTTCCGACCGGTGAAGCAGGGGGCGGGGAATGACCGATTGTGTGCGCTGGTACAGGCTATCTCGCCGACCCAGGTGAATCAAGTTGTTGACAGCACTCCACAACGCCATGCTTGCGGCCGTGATCCCAAAATCGGGCAACCAGTTCTCCTCCCGATCCCTATGGGTTGATCACTTCGCCGCGAGTATGATATCTCGCGTCGCCGACGACTCGAAGATGACACTCTCGATGGAACTGATGAACCAGGCGGAAGTTGCCGAAGTGGAAGAAGACGCCTCGCGCGCATTCGATGTCCGACAGCGCACTGCGCATCTGGTGGGATTGTGCGGCTCGGGGATGCGGGCACTCGCGGAGTTTCTGGTCGATGCTGGCTGGCGCGTCAGTGGTTCGGATCTGCGCGTGTCACCGGCCGAGCAGTCGCATTTTCATGACTTGGGAATCGCCGTTTCGGTGGGAATAACTCCTCCCGAATTCACGGCGGATCTGGAGCTGTTGGTTTACAGTCCCGCAGTCCCGGAAACTGATACGGACAGACGCCGCGCGGGAGAACGCGGGATCGAACAACTCTCGTATCCCCAAATGCTCGGCCGACTGATGCGGGATCGGGTGGCGGTCTGTGTCGCCGGTACCCATGGAAAAAGCACGACAACCGCGATGACCGGATGGATTCTGCGGTCGGCGGGACTGGCCCCCGGGGTGATTGTCGGGGCGGAACTGAGGGAGTTGGGGCGAAGTGGGTGGGACGGGGGAGGTCGGCCGATCGTCGTTGAAAGCTGTGAGTACCAGCGACACTTTTGGGAGTACACACCGACCAACGCCGCGGTCCTGGCGGTGGAACCCGATCACTTTGATTGCTTTGCGAATTTCGACGAGACGCGTGCCGCGTTTGAGCGGTTCGTGCGGCGTCTCCCGGCCAGCGGCAGTTTACTGGTGCCGGCTCTGGACCCGTCGGGAATCGACTGGCAGGGGGTGACCGCCTCCCGGGTCGAGACATTCGGCATTGAGCGAGTGGCCGACTGGTCGGCGGTTGGTATTCGGACGACGAGAACGGGGAGTCGGCTGACAATCCAACGAGCGGGGACCGACTGGGGAACTCTGGAACTTCCGCTGCCGGGGAGACACAACGTCGTCAACGCACTCGTGGCAGCGGCTCTTGCGACCGCGGCGGGGGCGAATCCGCTGGCGTGTGTTCGTGGTTTGGAATCGTTTCCGGGAATCCGGCGGCGGTTCGAGAACCACGGAATCTGGAGCGGAGTGACGATCATTGACGATTACGCCCACCATCCAACGGCGATCGCCGCGACGGTCGACTGCGCCCGGCAGCAGTTTCCGAACCAGCGCCTGGTGGGAGTCTTTCAGCCGCACCAGTTTTCCCGAACGGAAGCGCTATTTGAGGAATTCGCGAACGCACTGGCGAGACTCGATATGTGTTTCGTCTCGCCGGTGTTTACGGCCAGGGAACGGGTTGAACCTGTCGAGGCCGAGCGAACCAGCGAGCGGCTATGCCAACGAATCTCGGAATTGAGTGGTAAAGCCGAGTTTCTAGTCGCCCTTGACCCGGTCCCGCGAACATTAGACGATTCGCTCAGAGCCGGCGACGTGTTGTTGACGATGGGAGCCGGTGACATCAGTCAATTGCATCATGCGTTCACTCGACGACTTCAGCGAAATCACGGTTCGTGACGAGATTCTGGCCGGTTATACCTGGCTGCGAGTCGGCGGACCGGCGCAATACCTTTTGCGTCCCCGCACGCCGGACGAACTGGTGGAAGTGGTGGCGGTCTGCCACCGTGACCAGATTCCGGTGCATGTGCTGGGAGGGGGATCGAACCTTCTGGTGCGCGATGAAGGGGTCAGCGGGGTTGTGCTGCAGCTCGATGCACCAGCCCACTGTGAGGTGTCTGTCGAAGGGAACCGCCTGAAAGCGGGGGCGGGGACGCTCCTCTCGCACGCCATTGCGCACTCGGTGAAATCGGGTCTCGGGGGACTGGACGCGCTGGTCGGAATTCCGGGCACGATCGGCGGAGCGCTTCATGGCAACGCGGGGGGGAAGAGCGGCGACATTGGGCAATTCGTTTCGTCGGTCGAGGTTTTGACGGCGGCCGGCGAACGGAAGACCCGCCGGGGGGAAGAATTGAGCTTTTCATACCGCGAAAGCAGCCTGAACGAGCTGATTCTGCTGGGTGCCGAATTCGAGTTGCAGCCCGAAGACGCCGACGCGATCACGCATCGCATGCGCAAACTGTGGATCATGAAGAAAGCGACTCAGCCACTGGTCTTTCAGTCGGCGGGCTGTATCTTCAAGAATCCCCGTGGCATGAGCGCGGGATTGCTGATTGATCAGGCGGGAATGAAGGGGACGCGGATCGGAAATGCCGAAATCAGTGATCGG
>CAMATH010000082.1 GCA_945860955.1 Planctomicrobium piriforme | reverse complement strand
TCCGGACTGTCGTTCCCACGCGCAGCAAGCGGAATCACCTCAACGACATTCTGGCCTCTCTCGACGCGGGCAAGCCGGCTGAGAAGACCGACATGTACGGCATCCTCGCAAAAGTCGCCGACCAGCAAACACAGCGCGGCATGATTGTGGTTGTGTCCGATCTGCTCACGCCCCGCGACAGCCTGTTCAAGGGGCTGCAGATGCTCCGCCATCGTGGTCACGATGTGATGGTGCTGCACGTTCTCGACGATCAGGAACTCGACTTCGACTACAACGGAACCACCAAATTCGAGGGACTCGAGGCGATGGGAGAACTCACCTGCGATCCCCGGTCGCTGCGTGATGGTTACCTGGAAGCGGTCAAAACCTTCCTCGAAGAAGTCCGGCGAAAATGTGCCGGTGCCACCATTGACTACCAGACGGTTCGCACCAGCGAAAAACTGGACGCGGTCCTGGCGCATTACGTGAACCACCGGTTGGGAATGCGACAGTCGGTGCGGCGGTGAAGTACGAATGCCGGATTTCGAGTCTCCCGAGAGACGCGAAGATCGAAATTCGAAATCCAACGACGACGCTTGTGAATTGAGGATCGCGAACTGAGTCCATCTGTGCCCGACGTTTCGAATTTCATCCGTCATTCGAATTTCGCCCTTCGTCCTTCCAACCCCACCCCCCGATGCCCTTCTGGCTCCAAAACCTCTTCCTGAACCCCAGCTACGTGCTCCCCGGAGCGGCGTTGCTGTCGGTGCCGATCATCATCCACTTGATCAACCGGTTGCGGTTCAAGCGGGTGCGGTTTGCCGCCATGGAGTTCCTGCTCGCCAGTCAGCAGCGCAATCGTCGACGCGTGCTGCTCGAACAACTGTTGATGCTGGCGCTGCGGATGCTGCTGGTCGCGCTGCTGGTCGGGTTGATCGCCCGCCCCATTCTCGACCCCCGCCAATGGGCCTTTCTGCGGGGCGAACGCACCCAGCACTACGTGCTGCTCGACGACAGCGGCTCGCTGCGCGACCGCGGAGTCGAAACGACTGCATTCGACTCGGCCAAGGATGTGGTTCGCCGCCTCGCCGCCGAGGGGGAACGCCAGCCCGATACGCAGACCCTCACCTTGGTGAAACTGTCGAGTCCCGACACGCCGATCTTCAATCGCGAGACCATCAACTCCGACTTCGTCTCCCGTCTCGAATCGGAACTCAAGAACCTCAAGTGTTCGCATCAGGCGCTGGACCTGGCCGAGGGTCTGGTCGCCGCCCGCCGTCAACTGACCGAACAGCCCGGGACCGCCCGCAACCTGCATTTGATCTCCGACTTTCGCAAGACCGACTGGGATGACGACACGGTCCTGGCGAAAGAACTCAAACAGCTTGACGCTGACGGCGTCTCGGTCAACCTGGTGAAGACCGTTCCCGAGTGGCACGGCAATCTGGGACTGACGGAGTTGACCGGCGCGATCGACGTCGCCGCCGCCAATGTGCCGTTGCGGTTGTCGGTCACCGTCCGGAACTACGGCGAACAGTCGTATCCCAAAGCGAACGAGCCGGTCGCGTTGGAAGTGCGTGTGGACGGGCAGAAGCGGCTGATGACCGAATCGATCGATACGATCGAACCGGGTCAGGAAGTGGTTCGGCAGTTTGATGTGCAGTTTGAACGGACCGGCTCGCACGACGTCCGGGTTTCGCTGCCGGCGGACGCGCTGGATCAGGACAACCAGCGGTATCTGGCGGTCAATATTCCCGAAGCGAATTCGATTCTGATTATTGACGGCAATCCGACGGCGAGCGAAGCGTTCTATCTCGCCGACGCTCTGGCTCCGGCACCAGGGCTTACCGGATTTGCCCCTTCGATCGAACCGATCGAATACCTCCGTCGCCATCCGCTCGACAAATTTCAGAGCATTTTTCTGCTCAATGTTGCGGAACTTCCTCCCGATTCTATACGAGCGCTCGACCAGTTCGTCTCGCGTGGGGGGGGATTGTGCTGGTATCTGGGAGACCAGGTGCGGGCCGCCTTTTACAACGACAAACTGTATCGCGAGGGGAAGGGCATCTTTCCGTGCCGACTCGGAATTCCCGCGGTTTTGGCGCTGGACAATGTCGATGATCAGGCCGATGTCGAACTGGGTGATCACCCCATGTTCGAAGGGTTTCGGGGTGAAGACCGCACGACCGACTTCGCGCGAAAGCTACATGTCGATCGGTACTTCGGTGTCCCGCGTGACTGGTCGCCGCCGGAGGGGGTGCAGATCATCGCCGACCTGCGCAACCGGGCACCGCTGTTTTTGGAACATCGGTTCGGGCTGGGTCAGATTGTTACCTGCCTGACGACCGTCGGGTTTGACTGGACGAACTGGCCACAGGAACCGGGGGCGTACGTCCCTCTGCAACTGGAACTGGCAAAACGCATCGCCAGGCGGCGGCAGGCGTTGGAGATTCGAGTGGTGGGAGAGCCGATCCCGATTTCGCTCGACGCCGGTTCGTACCGGCCAGAGGTCAAGGTCTCTTCCCCCGATGGCCCCGCGATCCCTTTGACGCTCAGCCTCGTGAACGAGAGTTCGGGAGAGAGCGCGGCGAGCGAACCGGGGAAGTCAGAGACACCGGCGGTTGCCACCGTCCGATATGAAGGGGACTGGAAGAGCACGGACGAACCAGGACTCTACAGTGTGCTGTCCACGCGCCAGGACGGAGCGGAAGAAGTGCGTCGCATCTCGGTGAATGCCCCCGCCGCCGAGAGTGAGTTGGAGCTGATTCCTGGTGAGTCACTCCGCCGCAGCCTGGGGGCGGGACACAAGATTCAGATTCATGAGCCGGGAGACCTGACCTGGATCCGCGGCGAACAGAGCGCCAGTGACCTGCACGACTACGTGATCCTGGCGCTGCTGGTGTTCTTCGCACTGGAGCAGGCGATGTCATTCCGACTGAGTTACCATACAAAACCTGCGGGAGCCCGGGCATGAAGGCCGCGTGGATCGCGAAGCTGTTTCCCGATTGGCCGGCGTGGACCGATTTCTGGTCGACGTTTGAGTTTGGCCGTGAGACCGACACCGGTTGGTTCGTGCTGCTCTCGGGCGCGTTCGCGCTGCTGTTACTGTTTTCGACCTGGCTCTACTATCGCGACACGCGGGAACTGCATCCGTTCTGGCGCGTCTGGCTGTGGGCGCTGCGCGGTCTGGCGATCGCCGCTCTGGCCCTGGTCGCGCTCATCCCGCAGGAACGCCGGTCGCAGGAATTCTCGGAATACTCACGCGTCCTCTTCCTGGTCGATACGTCGGTCTCCATGAGTCGGCAGGATCGCGATGGTGACGGGGCGTCGGCGGGCGAACCTGTTACCAGCCGCGCCGATCAGGTGAAACAGGTCTTCGAAAAGTCGCCGCTGTTGGAGGACTTGCGCAAGTCCCACGACGTGGCGATCTGGACGTTCGACAGTCAGGTGGCTCGGCAAATGGTCTTGTCCCGTCACGGAGCCGACCGTCCCGTAAAGCCTGCCGTCGGCGGTGAAGCCTCAACCGACGAGGCCGACGCGCCTCCGAATTGGACCGAGATTCTGCGTCCACGCGGACCGGAGTCGCGTCTGGGAGACGCGCTCTTGCAGGCGATTCGTGAACAGAACGGCGACACGCTGTCGGGAATCGTGTTGATCAGCGACGGGCAGAACAACGCGGGGGTCGATCCGAAAACGGTGTCGGATCTGGCGGTCACCGCCAAGGCGCGGGTGATACCGGTCGGGGTCGGAAGCCGCAACAAGCCGGTGGCGTTGCAGCTCGCCGAGATCCAATCCCCCACGCACGTCCATATCAACGATGGGTTTACGCTGTCGGCATTCGTCTCGGGACAGGGTTTGCCCCGACAGCCGATGACGGTTGAACTGCTGAGCAAACTCGAACGGGATGAAGGCGAGCCTGTGGTAGTGCAAACCCGGGACGATCTCCTTCCTGCCGACGGCGCGCCGGTCACAGTCAGCTTCAACTACGTACCGACCGAAGCCGGTCGGCGGATCTTCCGGGTGCGTGCCCGTCCGACGACCAAGATCAAAGAGCTGGGGGATGACCCGGTTCAAGACGACGTGTCGGTCGAGGTGGTCGATCGCAAGAGCCGGGTGCTGCTGTTGGCGGGTGGTCCGATGCGCGACTACCAGTTCGTCCGGAACCTGTTGCATCGCGACAAGTCGATCACCACCGATGTGCTGCTGCAAACGGGCGTCGTGGGAATCAGTCAGGAATCAGACAACCTGCTGTTCGAGTTCCCCAAAACCCGCGAAGAGCTGTTCAATTACGACGTGATCGTCGCGTTCGATCCCGACTGGCGTAAGATTGGCGGAGACGATGGGGCCTCATTGATGCATCTGGCCGAGTGGTCGTACGCGCAGGCCGGTGGCTTGATTCTTGTGGCGGGGGAAGTCAACACGCCCCGTCTGGCGACATCGTCGGATCAGACCCGGGAAGCGCTCGCGAGACTGCTGGAACTCTACCCGGTGGTTCTGGACGTCGCCCGGCTTTCCGACGAAGAAGAATACGCGACGGCGTGGCCGGTCGAGTTCACCCGGGAGGGCCTGGAAGCAGGTTTCCTGCAGATCACCGACAATCCGCTCACCTCGGCGACCGCCTGGCGGGAATTCCCGGGAATCTTCCGCTGCTTCCCGACGAACAATCCCAAGTCGGCCGCCACGGTCTATGCCCGCGTGGCTGACGCCCGCAGTCCCGAACCTCCGATCCTGCTCGCGTCGCAGTTCTATGGTGCCGGCCGGGTGATGTATCTGGGCAGCGCCGAGATGTGGCGGCTGCGAGCGCTCGATGAGGCGTTCTATGACCGCTTCTGGATCAAGCTGTTGCGTGAAGTCGGACAAGGGCGACTGCTTCGCGGGACGAATCGCGGAATCATGCTGCTGGAGAAAACTCAATACGCGCTTGGGTCGACGGTCCCGTTGCGGGTCCGCCTGCTCGATCCGCAATTCAAGGAGTACGAGGCCGACAAAGTGAGCCTGGAACTGTTCGACCCCAACGGCAAACCTCGCAGCCCGGCGCTGTCGCTGCTGGGAGACAAGACCCGCCCCGGCCTGTTCACCGGCTCATTCATCGCGGGCGCCCCCGGCACCTACAAGCTGGAATTGGGAATCCCCGATTCCGACGAAAAGCTGACGGGAAGCGTTTCGGTTCGCATGCCCAACCTCGAGTTTGAACATCCGGAACAGAACGCCAATCTGCTGGGACTGCTCGCCCGAAACGAGACCGGCGGACTGTTTCTGAAACTCGATTCGATGGCGACCGAACTCCCCAAACTGCTCCCCGACCGTTCGCAAGTCCGCATTCAATACGACCAGCCGAAATCGCTGTGGGACCGTCAGTGGGTGATGTACATCCTGGTCGGCCTGCTGGGGGCGGAGTGGCTGACGCGGAAGCTGCTGAAGCTGGCGTAGAGTCTACCGAAGCGGGAATTTGTGACTTCGAGCTGGCCAAAGAACGAAGGCAGGGAGCCAAAGCTCCCTGCCCGCCTGCCTCACTCGGATTCCTACCACCGAACCTCGGTACTGAGCATCAAGCCGTTGAGGTAGATCTGGCTTCGCGGATCGATGATCTTGGTCCCCGCCGGTGAGTCGGTCAGGTCAAGCTGGTTCGGAGCGAGTGCGACGTTTTGCACCCACATGAACCGGTAGCCGAGTTCCACCGCCAGCCAGTCCGTCACCTGGAACTTGCCGTTGACGGTCGTATCGGAAATCAACGAGACGGGAGTCGACTGGTCGGTGTAGTTGCGGCGGGTGAATGTGTTGCCGAAGTCGTTCAGCAGCGTGTCCTGACTGCTCAGGTTGGCGAGGACAGCGAACTTGGTGTCGGCACCCAGGTGGAACCGCCCCCATTCGAACCCGTAACCCAGACCGACCTGACCCCCCACCAGTTGGTTGTGGGCGTCGATGTGGTAGTCGCTGGCGGTCTGCGTGAAGGCGTTTCGCGAGTTGATGTTGAACGTCTCCGCCAGGCTGAAGTACCGGAAGCCGGCGAGCATCGTGACCCCTTCAATGGTCTGGCGGTAGTTCGCCTCGGCGTTGTTGAGCTGCGAGTTGTATTCCGCCGACATCCGGTCGGCGAAAATGAAGTCGACGGTCGCGGTCTGCAATGTGCCGGCGAGTCCCAGAAAATTGTTGCTGGTCACCGTCGAGCTACTGCTGTAGTTCTGCAATCCCCAGTAGACGAAATCAACGCCAGACACCTGGTCAAAGTTGATCCCCAGCGTGAAGATCGCACCGGGATTGAACTGGCTGTCCAGACTGACGTCACTCGTCCCCAGCACGGGGGTCGACAGCGGAGGCAACTCGACGACCAATGTCTGGTCAGTCGCCCCGTTCGATCGCGAGAGCCACTGCACCCCCGCCTTGAAGAACATGCTGTAATCGGGTGGGGCGTACCAGCTTGTGGGGCCGGTCCCCTCTTCGAAGTGTCCCCGGGTCGAGCCAAACGACTGGACGCCTGGCGCTTCGTACTCTTCTCCGTACGCCTCATCCCAGGGGGACTGGGCGCGGATGAGATCACCAGCCGCGGCGACCGAGCCGACGCCTGCAAGAGCGCCGGCCAGAAACAGCGAGAGCACCGTCTGACGCATAACTGATCCTCCGCACCTGAACTGACGTCGCCCCAGTTCGGAATCTGCGTTAAGGGATCCGTCCCAAAGCGCAACCGACGGATCGGCGAACGACTGGCTGTCTTTATCGGAGAAACCGGCCCGTTCAATACAGTGAATACGTTGATTCTCATCGGAAGATCGAGCGGAACCGTCGCGATCGGTAGAATACGGAATCTGGGCAAGGCCCCTGGGTTTATCGCAACACCTTGCAGCACAGCATGTTACAGCCATCCGCCACACCCCAATCGCCGAACAGGCGAACGGGGAGCGTTAGCTCCCTGGTCAATCCGCCCCTGCCTCAACCCTGTCGCAAACAACCAGCCAACCTCCGCCGCAGACTCACAACAATCCCCACAGCCATCGCCAACCCCACCGCGACCGTCAGCCCAGAATACCGCAGTGATCCCCCAACCGTGTCCGCGAACCAAGTCGCGCTATGCGCCTCTCCCCACGGCGTTCCCACTCGACCGTGCCATAGCCCCAGCGCGTTATTCACCAGATGAAACGCAAACCCTGGCAACAAGCTCCCGCTGCGAACCGCCATCCACCCAAGCAACGTCCCCAACAGACCGGCGTTCAAAACCTGCTGCGGGATCATATGGACCGCGCCGAACATCAGGCTGGAAAACAGAATCGCCAGGATGAACCGACCGCGCGAGCCAAATCCACTCAGGATGAATCCGCGAAACGCCAGCTCCTCACAGATCGCGGGAGCGATCGCGATCGCGACGAACAATAAGCCGATCGGTATTTCCGGATCTCCCAACGATTCGAACATTCCCTTCGCCGCCGGGGGAAGTTCTCCGAAAAACCACTTCATCCGCTCTTGCAACTCGACCGTGGGGGGATGGAGGCAGAGTGCCAGCGCCGCGCCGCCGGCAATCCAGCCCAAAGTCGCGCCGCGCAGCCGCAGTGTTCGTTGCGGATTTCGCGTGAGCGCGACCGCCATGAGGCAGGCCGGGCCGGCGATGACCAGACACTGCTGCATGATCACCTGCTGGAGCATCATCGTGCCTCGCTCCACGGAAGTCGCGTCCGCCGGAGGTTTGGGAAACCACCCCGACGCGAAGAACTGCAACAGCATGATCAGACTGAAACAGGTCGCCGCCTGGGCAAACGTCGGCAGTTCGCCGCGTGTCCGCCACAAATCCTTGAGCCACGGCACCAGTTCGAACCGTTCCCCTTCGCGAAACAACACTTCTTCGCGATGAAACAGTTCGACAGCCCACCACAGCGCCAGCCCGCTGTAAACGCACGACGAAACCAGCACCGGCAGGATGTAGACCCCAACCGAGCCGGCTTGCGCGGGAGACAACAAAAGTCCCTTCAGCAGCAGCGCCGGCCCCACGACCGGCAACAGGCACAACTGAGGAGTCAACTCGGTTCCCGGTGTGAGGCAAAACACCGTCAGTCCCATCGTGACCATCAAGAGCGGCGTCAGATAGTACTGTCCCTCTTTGCTGCTCTTGGCGAACGTCGCCAGCGCGAGCGCGAGCGCGCTGAAGAGTGCCGACAGGGGAAGCAACAGAACCCCCAGCCACACCAGTGTGGTGACAGGAGGCAGATCGAAACTTCCCCCCGATCCTTGCGCGGGAGCCATCGCCAGCAGTTGTTTGCCGGTGAAACCCGTACTCACCAGATTCAACATCGCAGTCGTCATGCTGAACAACATGACGGTGACGAATTTCCCCAGGACCACTTCCAGCCGGGTCGCCGGGCAGATGAGCAGCGTTTCCATCGTTCCCCGTTCTTTTTCCCCCGCGACCAGGTCGATCGCCGGGTAGAACGCGCCGGTCACCGCCATGATCACCAGAAATGCCGGGAAGAGTCGGCCCCACAAACTCGCCGACACCTGCGCGGGAAGCGACAGGTCGATTGGGTCGGCGAGAGCCGGGTGAGTGAACGCCTCGTCGAGCCGGGCGCGCTTTAACAGGTCGGCGAGAATCGCCCCTTCCCAGCGTTCGAGAACCGCCGTGGTGCGCATCCAGGTCGCCGCCGACTTTTCAGCCGCCTTGTTGTAAACCACGGCCGGTCGCTGCCAGTCCGCCTCGACCGTCCCTTCCCCCTGATCGAGCCGTTGTCGGACACTCGCCAGTGAATCGCGAAATCCTGGTGGAATCAGTAACACCGCTTCTAGTTCCGCGGCGTCGAACACCCGCCCTGCCGCTTCGGCCCCTTCCGACTCGAGCGTCTGCTGCACGGCACGGGCCGCCGCCAGCAGCTTTTCCCGCCGTTTGTCAGAAACTTGCGCCGCTTCCAGAGATTCGGAACCTTCCGCACTGGGGGTCCGGTCGGAAACGACGCGCAGGCGGTTCGGATCACTCCCTTTGCGTAACCACTCCACTGCGAACCGGTCATTCACAAACAGCACGGGATCATCGGGCAGATTGTCGGCCCCCAAAAGAATCACCGTGCGGGGCTGCTCCCCGAACAGCAGTGTCAACTGCATCATCCCCAATCCCAGCGCGGGATAGAGCAGCATGGGCAGGACCACGACCAGAAACATCGTCCTGCGGTCGCGCATCTGGTCACGCAGCTCGCGGGAGACGATCAACCCGATTCGCGAGACACTGCGGGACCACGTGGGAAAGTCCATCGATCAATCCTGGGTTGAACCCGAGTCACGCGTGTCGCCGTTAATTGGACCTGTCCCCATTTTAGTGATCAGGTCGAAGAAGAGTTCTTCCATGTCGGGCTGGGAATGCTCGGCTTCCAGCTCGGCGACGGTACCCGCCGCCAGAATCCGCCCGCGATGAATGATCGCGATCCGGTCACACAGCCGTTCGACCTCGCGCATGATGTGAGTCGAAAAAATGATGCACTTGCCCGCCGCCTTCAGCGACTCGATCGTCGTCAACAGCGCCCGCGCCACCAGAACATCCAATCCCGAAGTCGGTTCGTCGAAAATCATCACGGGGGGATCGTGAATAATCGTGCGGGCGATCGACACTTTCTGCTTCATCCCCGTCGACATCCGCGCCCCGGGGAGGTCGCGGTAGTCGTTCATCTGCAGAATCTCAAAGACTTCTTCCATCCGCTCCCGCAGTCGATTTTCGGCGATTCCATACAGTCGGCCATAGTAATGAACGAACTCCCAGGCCGACATGCGGTCGTAAACGCCCGTGTTTCCCGACATGAATCCGATCCGCGCGCGGACGGCGGCGGGCTCGGTGAGAACATTGTGCCCCGCGACCATCGCGAGGCCATGCGTCGGCTTCAATACGGTACTGAGGATTCGCAGGCAGGTTGTTTTCCCCGCGCCGTTTGCTCCCAACAGTCCGAAAATCTCACCCGGGGCCACATGAAACGACACGCGATCGACGGCGGCGACTTCGCCCCGTTTCAAATCGTGAAACGTCTTCGTCAGCCCTTCAACCCGAATCATGCGGGGCCGCCCACGATCACGGGCAAGGACACGGTCGCCGATGTCCGCGGCGACTCGTCTTCGCCTGTAGGAGGGGCGTCGATGTATTCGTAGAAGACGTTTCGCTGCCGGGGAATGTACCCCGCTTCGCGAATGCATCGGCGGATCGAATCGACAGTGAGATGATGCACCGTCCCCGCCGACGAGACGACGTTTTCTTCGATCATCAGACTTCCCATGTCGTTCGCTCCGAAGAACAACGCGACCTGTCCCGTCTTCTCTCCCTGCGTGACCCACGACGACTGGATGTTGGGGACGTTGTCGAGATACAGCCGCGATACCGCCTGCGTCTTCAGGTACTCAAACGCCCCTGCGGGAGGAATGTGAGACATCTCGGTGTTCTCGGGCTGGAACGTCCAACTGATGAACGCCGTGAATCCACCCGTTTCGTCCTGCAACTGTCGAATCCGGTCGAAATGTTCAATCCGCTCGGCCAGCGTCTCGACGTGACCAAACATCATCGTGCCGCTCGAGCGGCCGCCAAGCTGATGCCACACGCGATGCACGTTGAGCCAGTCGTCGGTCATCACTTTGCCGCGCGTGATGGCGGCCCGCACGCGATCGACCAGTATCTCCCCCCCACCGCCCGGCAGACTTCCCAACCCCGCCGCCTTGAGCCGTTCCAGCACTTCTTTTAGAGGACGCTTGCTGATTTTCGTGAAGTGGTGAATCTCGGGCGGACTGAAGCCGTGTATGTTCACATTCGGGTAATGGCTCTTGATGTCGCGCAGTAGTTCCTCGTACCACTCCAGCGGGAGTGTCGGATGCAGACCTCCCTGCATCAGAATCTGTTCGCCCCCCTGTTCCACCGTCTCGGCGATTTTTTGCAGCAGCACGTCGCGCGGCAGGACATACACCTCGGGGTGTTTCGGCGTCCGGTAGAATGCGCAGAAATCACAGACCGCCGTGCAGGCGTTGGTGTAGTTGATGTTCCGGTCGATGTTGTACGTCCGGTAGGGCTCGGGATGCAGCCGGCGCGCGACCGCGTCGGCGGCCTGACCGATCGCGATCAGGTCGTGCGACTCAAGAATGCGCAAACCCTCGTCAGGGGTCAGCCGGCCTCCCGCGACGGCCTTTTCAAGCAGTGGCGAAATGTCGAAAGACAAGCTCGATTCCTCCCGGGGCGAGTTCATATCGGACGGCAAGCTGCTGGAACCGCGCCAGCCCTTTCCGTTCAGACTCACCCAGCCGGTAATACAGGTTGTGCTTCAAGTAATCAATCGTCACGCGTTCGCTCAGCCCCAGTAAGGGGGCTTCACGCCGGGCGATTTCGTCCAGTCGTTCCACACCCAGATCACGGGCGGCGGTCAACGCCTCTTCGACCGGTCCGAGTTCCGTCCCGGCCCGAGTCGCCCACAGCGCGAAGACGAAGGGCAATCCTGTTGACTTCGTCCACTCTTCGCCGAGATCCCACGTACAGGCGAACGACTCCCGGGGTTCATGAATCGCCCGGTCACCGATCAGCAGAATCGCATCGGCCGAACTGGATTCCAGGGTCTGATCGAGGGGCAAGGGTTCGACCTGCGGGAATACCTGGTATCGTTCCGCAAGCAGAATTCGCACCAGCGTTGCACTAGTGCGCGAACCCGCGTCCAGGGCGAGCCGCCGGATCTCCTGTGGCGGAACCCGGCTGTACATTTTCACGGATAAGACCGGTCCCCGCGTGGCGACGCAGGCGTCAGAGACCACTTCGTAATCGGGGTCGAGCAAACTCGCGATCGACGGGACCAACGCGACATCCAGACCTCCCCGCGAGAGCTGGTCCGCCAGCCGACTCGGAAAATCGAGAATCAGATCGGCTTCGGGAGTCAGCTCGGCCAGTCCTTCGATCAGTGGTTTTGAGTTCAGGTAATTGACCGCACCGATCCGCAGTTTTCGGTTACTCGCGTGAAATTCAGAGCCAGTCATCTTGGCGAGTGGGTGAAGAAGTGTTGAAGGCGGAGGGAACAATCTGCGGGCGGATCCACGGAGCGTCGCATTCTAGCCACTGTTCGCCGCATTCGCAGCGCAGGCGTGTTGTCAAACAGCAGGTTCGCTTCGTAGGATGGCGGCCGTTCGCGGGATCCTCTCCCGTATCCAACCGCAGATTCTCGTCGCAATTCACACTCCCCGTGCCCGATCGCAATCCGTCTCTTCCGCCCGCCCGCGTAGGCATCATCGGCCTGGGGACAGTTGGCACCGGCGTCGCCCGTGTCCTTCAACAGCATCCCGAGCGCCTCGCGCGCCGCGCCGGCCGTCCCATCGAACTCCGCCGCGCTGTCGTGCGTGATCTGAACAAGTCGCGGGGCATTGAACTTGCCCCGGGAGTCCTCACCGATCAGGTCGATTCGGTAGTCAACGACCCCGAAATCGACGTCGCCGTCCATCTGGTGGGAGGAGTCCATCCCGCCCGCGAGATCATGCTGGCCCTGCTGGAAGCCGGCAAAGACGTCGTGACGGCGAACAAGGCGCTGCTTTGCGAATGTGGCGACGAACTCTTCGCCCGCGCCCGGGCACTGGGCCGGACGATCGCGTTCGAAGCGGCCGTCGCCGGCGGAATTCCCATCATCGCCACCGTCGGGCAATGTCTCGCCGCCAATCAGATCACCTCCATCTCGGCGATTCTGAATGGAACCAGCAACTACATTCTCACACAGATGGCCCGCGAAAACTGGTCCTACGCGCAAGCGCTGCGTCGGGCACAGGACCTCGGATTCGCCGAGGAGGATCCCACGCTCGATGTCGACGGGACCGATGCTGCGCAGAAACTGATCATCCTCACCCGGCTCGCGTTTGGCGTGAACGCCCGCATTGAAAACCTGCATCGCCAGGGGATTGATCGGCTCGATCTTTCGGATCTGGCCTACGCCGCCGAACTCGGCTACACCGTGAAACTGCTGGCCGTCTCGCGGCTTGTCGACGGACAGTTGGAAATGTACGTGCAGCCCACGCTGGTGCGCAAACAGACGCCGCTCGCCGAGATACACGGGGCGTTCAACGCCATTGGCCTGATGGGGGATGTGGTGGGTCAAACCTGGTACTCCGGCCCGGGAGCCGGCCAGATGCCGACCGCTTCCGCTGTTGTCGCCGACATCATCGACACGGTCGCCGGCCGCACGCAGCTCAATTACCCGCGACTCGAACTGTGGCGCGATCCGCCCCCCTACACGTTGCAGCCGCGCGAAAAAATCGTCGGGCGATTCTACCTGAGATTTCAGGTTCAGGATCAGCCGCATGTTCTCGCCGACATCGCCGACATTCTGGGCCGCAACAACATCAGTATCGCGTCGGTCATTCAACACGAAGCGCCCGAGTCAAATCACGCGGGGAGCGCGACCGTGACGACGGTGCCGCTGGTGATCATGACGCACCGCACGACCGAAGGAAACCTGCAGGCGGCCGAAGTTGACCTGGCAAAGATCCCCGCAATCTCGCCCCCCCATGTCCGAATGCCCGTCGCAGGTTGATCACTTTCCGCTGAATTCACGATGAAATACGCACTGGTGATTCCCGATGGCTGCGCCGATGAGCCGCAGCCCAGACTGGGAGGTCGCACCCCGTTGCAGGCGGCGCGCACCCCGAATATGGATCGCGTCGCGCAACTTGGTTTGGTTGGTCGCGCCGACAATGTCCCCGCGTCGATGCCCTCCGGCAGCGACGTCGCCACGATGAGTCTGTTTGGGTACGACCCACTGGTTTATCACACCGGCCGCGCCCCGCTCGAAGCGGCGGCGCAGGGAATTCCGCTGGGGCTGCACGACTGGGCGGTGCGCTGCAATTTCGTGACGATTGCGGAAGGGGTGATGCGCAGCTTCACCGCCGGCCAGATTCCCAACGACCTCGCGCGCGAGTTGATCGACCGCCTGCGGGATGCCCTGGGAACCGCGGAGTGGGAGTTTCACGCGGGGGTGAGTTACCGGAATCTGCTGATTCACCGGGGGAGCGAACACGCCGCTCCGTTCGACGCGCAGACGCACACGACACCGCCGCACGATCTCACGGACCAGCCGATCGCGCAAGGTCTTCCCCAAGGCAAGGGGGCCGACATGTTGATGCGTTTCATGCGGGAAAGTCAGGCGGTTTTGTCCGCCGCCGCGAGAAACGCCGCCCGGACCCAGGCCGCGACCCAGATCTGGCTGTGGGGTCAGGGAAAACGACCCGCCCTGCAGCCATTTCAAGAGCGGTTCGGCGTCACCGGCGCGATGATCACCGCCGTCGATCTGTTGCGCGGTATCGCCGCCCTGCTGGGCTGGACCAATATCGCCGTCCCGGGGGCGACCGGATATCTCGACACCGATTACGCGGCCAAGGGGCGGTACGCGATCGAGGCTCTCGACCATCGCGATTTCGTCGTGGTGCATGTCGAAGCGACCGACGAAGCGTCGCACGAAGGAGCGGTCGAAGAGAAGATCCACGCTCTCGAGTTAATTGACGAAGGCATTGTGGGACCACTGCTGGACCACCTTCAGACCCGCGGCGATTACCGCCTGTTGATCTCTCCCGACCATCCCACGTTTCTGCGGACAAAAACCCACAGTCACGGCTTCGTTCCATTCGCGGCATGTGGAACCGGTCTGGCCCCCGACGTGGCCACGGCCTACGATGAAGTTCAAGCCGCACGAGCGAGTGTTGAATTCCCGCGCGGTTGCGATTTGATGCCCTGGTTTCTGGCGCGTGCCGCCGAAACCCCCTGACCACCGCGGAACAAGCGATCGATTGATGTCGTCCCGACCCACTGACTCCTCCCCGTCCCCCGCTTCCGACGCCGACCGTCCCATGACGGTCCCGCGCTTCGTCGATGCGAAACGACAAGGAAGGCGGCTCTCTGTCCTCACAGCGTACGACCACCTGTGGGCGGGTCTGATCGACGCCACCGGTGTCGACGCCATCCTGGTCGGGGACAGCCTGGCGATGGTTGTGCAGGGGAAATCGACCACATTGCCTGTGACGCTAGACCAGATCATCTACCATGGCGAAATGGTCGCGCGAGCGGTCAAGCGGGCGCTGGTGATTGTCGACATGCCCTTCATGACGTTTCAGGTGAGCGTTGAAGACGCGCTGCGAAACGCTGGCCGCATCATGAAGGAAACCGGAGCGAGCGCCGTGAAGCTGGAATGCGGCACGCACCAGGCCGCGACGATCCGCGCGCTGGCCAATGCCGACATTCCTGTGATGGGGCATGTTGGACTCAAACCGCAGAGCGTCCACAAACTAGGTGGATATCGGATTCAGCGCGATGAAGAACAACTGCTGAAGGATGCACGCACGGCGGAAGAAGCCGGAGCCTTTGGTGTGGTTCTAGAATGCGTTCCACGCGCCATCGCGGCGCATATCACCGCGGAACTCAAAATCCCGACAATCGGCATCGGTGCCGGCCCCGATTGCGACGGGCAGGTTCTGGTCACCCCCGACATGCTCGGCCTGACGGGAGGCTTTCAGCCGAAGTTCGTGAAACACTTCGCCGAACTGCGAACCGCCGCGACCGACGCGATTTCGAGCTACGTGCGGGAAGTGCGCGGTGGCCAATATCCTGACGACGCGCATAGCCATTCGTAGGGGTACGCGGGTGTCGATTCGATCTGATCCGGTGGCGGCCAGCACGGTTCTAAACCGATGAGGCCGGCATCGACTGGTCGACGGTCGACTCCCCCTTCAGTCGGGCCACTTCGGCCTTGAGATCGGCAATCTGCTGCTGGAGTCCCTCGATTACCGGTGCGATCTCACGCTGTGAATAGCGGGAATGGATGTGCTGTGGACAGTTCACGTCCCAGGCTTCGATCGTGAACAGAATCACCCGCTCGACCTTCCCAGGGTAATTCGGATCGACCAGCCGTTCTTCCAAATCGGCATCTCCCTCCACAACCCGAGCCGTCCCCCACACTTTGACCCGCCGGCTGTTCGCGTAATCCATGAGAAACAGGAACGCCCTTGGATTTTCGGAGAGATTGCCCAGCGTGATGTATTGCCGATTCCCGCCGAAGTCGGCGAATCCCAGTGTTTGCGGGTCGATCACTTTGAGAAAACCAGGTGAACCGCCGCGATACTGAATGTAGGGCTGCCCCTGCGCATTGGCGGTCCCCAGGTAGAACATGTCGAGTTGGCTGAGATACGCCGCCAGGTCGGCATTGGCGGTCGTATTCCACCCGCGCTGCTCGACTTTCGCGTACGCCCCCCGAGAGCCTTTATTCTGCTGAATCGTTTTGACCGCAGGCGTAAACGCCACATCACTCGCAAATCGCGACATCGTAGATTCCCCTTTCAGGCGAGCGGGATGCGTGAACACCCTGCCTTGTTCCAAAACCGCGTTCGGCAAATTCACTCAATCTCGGGAATTCCCGGGTCGTCCAACGGACGTGAACCAGGGGCCTCCCAGAAGAAACGTCGGTCGGCGGCCGAGATCTGGCAATCGTTGATGCTCGCTTCGCGCCGCCGCATCAGACCCTGTGCATCGAATTCCCACAACTCGTTTCCGTAAGACCGGAACCATTGGCCGGTGTCGTCGCGCCACTCGTATTGAAATCGCACCGCGATTCGGTCGTCGGTATTCGACCACAACTGTTTCACCAGTCGATAATCGATCTCACGAACCCACTTCCGTGCGAGGAACCGTCGAATCTCGTCGCGCCCGCAGAGAAACTCGCTACGGTTCCGCCAAATCGAATCTTCGCTGTAGGCGAGCGATACCCGTTGTGGATCGCGGGAGTTCCACGCGTCTTCCGCCATTCTGACCTTGCGACTCGCCGAGTCAGCGGTGAACGGCGGAACGATGACTCCGTTCGTTTTGGCAGCGTCCAGCCCCGCGAATGTGGTCCTCATGTTCGTCCCTCGGGATGATGATCTGTCCGGAAATCTGATCTTCAGACACATTTTCCAGGAGCCCGGGCGGGCCATCGGCCCGCCGCGAGTCTCCCGGAGAATTCCGTCACGCCGCGGCTGCTATGCCGCCAGCGGAGCGGCACCGTCAAAATCGACGTCCGTCTGCAACGCGTTGTTCAGGTAGTTCGTGAGGAACCCCAGCACAACAGTCGCCACGAGTTCCACCAACTCGGCGTCGTTCAAGCCTCCCTGCTTCGCCGTCGCGACGTCGGCGTCCGAAACGTGCCCCTTCTCGGCCACGACTCGCTTCACGAACTTGAGTGCCGCGTCTGTTTTCGGATCTGCCGAACTCCCTTTCCGACCTCCGGTGATCTCGGCGGCGGTCAAGCCGTGTCCCGTGCCGATCGCACACAGAGCGGCCAAACAGTAATCGCACGAATTCGACTCGCTGGCAGCGAGCTTCACTTGGTCGTGCAGCTTCTGGCTCAGCACTCCTTTCCCGAGTGCCGTGCTGAACTGCAGAAACCCGTCCAGCACGGCAGGTGAGTTCGCCATCACCCGCGCGACATTCGGCACTCCCCCAAACGCTGTCTCGACCACTTGAAACAGCTCCTTCGTCTTGCCAGTTGCGGTCGTCGGGTCAATCAATTGGACGCGGGCCATGATTCGGTCTCTCTTTCGCTCGATTGTTCACAGGTTCTGGAATTCACTCGCTTGGTCTCCCGAGCCAAACCCGGAAGACAGAACAGACAATTACACGAATCGTGCCAAACTGAACAAAAAGCCATAAACACATACAATACAACATGTTAGAACGATTCAATAATTTCCGGTACTGCAACGAAAACTCGTGGTATCATGATATTTCGTTGTGTCATCACGAAAACTCGTTGAACTGGGTGCCATGAGTCCTCCCCTCGACACTCCACTCGTTCCGGATCCGAAGTCGTTACTTCTCGCACTGGCGCAGGAACATTCCTTGCCCGACCTGTTGCGGGTCATCGTCAAGCGACTGGCGCAAACGCCACGCGTTCCGCTTGCCCGAATCTGGCTCATCCAGCCCACGTTCGATTGCACCGGCTGCGCGATGCTCCCGGAATGTCGGAACCGCGCTCAATGCCTGCATCTGGTCGCCAGCGCGGGACAATCGCAAAACCCGGGAGTCGGTCCCTGGACCAGTCTCGAAGGGGCGTTTCGACGGTTTCCCCTTGGTGTCCGCAAGGTCGGTCGGATTGCCGCCCTGGGCGAGCCAATCGAAGTTCCCAATCTCGCCCAGTCTCCTGCTGAATGGGTCGCGCGCCCGGAATGGATCGAGGCTGAAGCGATTACCGGATTCGCCGGCCAGCCACTGACACATCGCGGAGTCGTCTTGGGGGTTCTGGCGGTTTTCTCCCGCGGCCCGATCGACGAAGATTGTATGAGTTGGTTGCGAATGATCGCGAACCACGCGGCGGCCGCGATCGCCACCGCCCGGGCATTCGCCGAGGTGGAATCGCTCAAGAAGTCACTGGAACTGGAAAACGAATACCTGCGAGACGAAGTGACTCAGGCGGGAGCGTTTGGAACACTGGTCGGGGAGAGCCCGGCATTGCACGCGGTCAACCGGCAGATCGAACTCGTCGCGCCGACCGAGTCGACGGTACTGGTTCTGGGCGAGAGCGGTACAGGAAAGGAGTTGGTGGCACGCGAGATTCATCACCGAAGCCGGCGCTCGGAGAGGCCGTTGATCAAGGTCAATTGTGCCTCCATTCCACGGGAACTCTTCGAAAGCGAATTCTTCGGGCATGTCAAAGGGGCGTTCACCGGCGCACTCCGCGATCGCGCCGGTCGGTTTGAGCTTGCCGACGGTGGAACGTTGTTCCTCGATGAGATCGGCGAAATCCCCCTCGATTTGCAGGCCAAACTGTTGCGGGTTTTGCAGGAGGGGGAACTCGAACGCGTGGGAGAAGAACGGACGCGACGCGTTGACGTACGGCTGGTCGCGGCGACCAATCGCGATCTGCGCGTCGAAGCGGACGCGGGTCGATTCCGGCAGGATCTTTACTATCGACTCTGCGTTTTCCCAATCGATTTGCCCCCACTGCGGAAACGCAAATCGGATATTCCGCTTCTCGCCGAACACTTTCTCGAGCTGTTTTCGCGCAAAACTGGTCGACCGAAGCCCCGACTGACCATAGCGGCGACCCAGCGCTTGCAGCAATACGACTGGCCGGGCAATGTGCGTGAACTGCAGTTTGTGCTGGAACGGGCAATGATCTCCTCGAGTGGCGGGCGGCTGACCATCGAATTGCCGTTACGGGGGACCCCCGCAGCCCACGTCCCGCCAGCACTCTCGCCCCCAGACCGCGTCTTGACGAACGCCGAGCTGAGGCAAATCGAGGCTGGCAACCTGCGGGCCGCGCTCCAGGCGACGGGGGGTAGGATTTACGGTGCCGGGGGGGCCGCGGAACTGCTGGGTATCAAACCCACAACCCTGGCCTCGCGACTGAAGGCGCTGGGGATTCGTGATGTGGGGAAACCGATCGCATGAGGAGCGATCAACCGGGATTGACACGATTGGCCCCTCGAAGGAAGATCCCAACCCGACCTCGGGGCAGGACGCCCCCGTTGCATCACCGCCGCAAAGGACTGCGCCCATGTCTGTTTCGCTTCTCGACGCTCTCGAATCGCTGGCTTCTCCCAGTACGCTGGTGGTGGGAGATGCGATTCTCGACCGCTATATCTGGGGAAACGCCGAGCGGGTCAGTCAGGAAGCACCGGTTGTCCTGCTGCGCGCCGATCACGACGAGGCGCGACTGGGTGGGGCGGCCAACGTCGCCAATATGATCGTCGGGCTGGGGGCCAAGGCAACCCTCGCGACGGTGATTGGCTGTGACTATCACGGAGCCGAACTGACCCGCGAACTCGAAGCGGTCGGCGTCGATTCCTCGCTCGTTCTCCCCACGAATCATCGTCCCACGACAGTCAAAGAACGGTTCATCGGCCGCGCTCAAAATCGGCACCCCCACCAGATGCTGCGGGTCGATCGCGAAATGCGCGAGCCATTGTCGGCTGATTTGCAACAGATGTTGCTCGACCTGCTCTTGCCGCGAATTCCCTCGTTTCAGTCGGTGCTGATCTCCGATTACGGCAAGGGGGTCTGCACCACCGAAGTCATTCGAGCCGTCATCGCCGCCGGAAAAAAGGTGGGGGTTCCCGTTGTCGTCGATCCCCGACCGGGTCAGGATTACGCCGCGTATTTCGGGGCGACTGCCGTCACACCGAATCGGCTGGAGACACGGCTGGCGACCGGCATCGATGTGAAGACCACCGCCCAGGCGTTCGCCGCCGGTCGGAAGCTCTGCGATTCACTGGGTCTGGACCATGCCTATGTCACCCTTGACGCCGACGGGATCGCGCTCGTGCCGGCGACCGGTGAACCCGTGTTGCTGCCAACCCGCCGCCGGCAGGTTTACGACATTACTGGAGCCGGGGATATGGTTCTCGCGACAATTGGCGTGGGACTCGCCTCGGGACTAGATCCCGCGACCGTCGGCCGACTTGCAAATATCGCGGGCGGCCTGGAAGTCGAACGGGTTGGCGTCGTGCCGATCACGCGCGAGGAAATGCGGGCCGACATTCGGGCTCATTCCCACTCAGCGGTCGGAAAGATCTGCACGGTCGATGAACTCGCCACTCAGCTTGAATCCCACCGCAAACAGGGTCAGAAGATCGTTCTGACCAATGGCTGTTTTGATCTGCTGCATGCGGGACATGTCAGTTATCTCGAACAGGCCGCCCAGGAAGGGGATTGTCTGGTCGTCGCGGTTAACAGCGACAACAGTGTCCGCCGACTGAACAAGGGACCGGAACGTCCGATCTTCCCAGAAGCCCAGCGGGCGGCGATGCTGGCCGCGCTGGAAGCTGTCGATTATGTCGTCGTGTTTGACGAAGCGACACCGCACGTGCTTCTCGACCGGCTTCGCCCCGAAGTGCTGGTCAAAGGGGGAACCTACTCCCGCGAGCAGATTGTCGGTTGGGAATTGGTCGAAGCATACGGCGGTCGCGTGCTTCCGATGGGAGTCGTTCCCGGACTTTCCACGACAAGTATCGTCGCCCGACTGCGTGACGAATCGCAACCCCGTCTGCACCAGCCGGACGCGCAACCGGTCACTCCCTTTGTCCCCGAGCGCAAAGCCGGATGAAGATCGCAGTCTTTTGTCCGAATTGGGTCGGTGATCTGGTGATGGCGACGCCGGCGCTGCGGGGAATGCGCCGCCAGTTTCCGGATGCTGAGATTGTCGCGATTCTTCGGCCGGTATTGGCCAGCGTTCTGGCCGGGCTGGATCTGGCCGACCGAAATCTGCTGCATGAACCCCGTGCGCCGCGGAGTGGCCCGCGCACCGGGTTGTCTGGCCTCGCATTCGCCGCCGCTCTGCGTGCCGAGCGGTTCGATCTGGCGCTGCTGCTTCCCAATTCCTTTCGCAGTGGCTGGTGGGGCTGGATCTCCAACGCGAAACGCCGCGTGGGTTTCGATGGAAACGGACGCGGATTGTTGCTGACCGACGCGGTTCCCAGGCGACCGCGCGGAGAACCCTATCCCGTGTTGGACGAGTACCTGCGACTGGCCAAGGCTGCGGGATGCGAACAACTCGATCGGCGGATGGAACTCGCGGCGCTGCCGCAGGATCTCGCAGCGCTCGACACATTCTGGCAGGTGGTCCGCCCGGAACGAGGTGTGCCCGAGCGGGTGGTCTGTCTGAATCCGGGCGGCGCGTTTGGCGCGGCGAAGCATTGGCCCTCAGAGCATTTTGGGACCCTGGCACGAAGGATTGCGACAGAATGCGGACGGGTGGTACTCGTCTTGTGCGGTCCCGCGGAACGTGACGTGGCTCGGGAAATCGTTCGATTTTCGGATCATCCCTCGGTCTATTCCCTGGCCGACGCGCCAGTTTCGATTGGACTCACCAAGGCGGCTGTGCGGTCGGCGGAACTTTTGGTGACCACAGACAGCGGCCCGCGGCATTTCGCCGCGCCGTTCGGTGTGCCGGCGATCACTCTGTTTGGTCCCACACATCCGTTGTGGAGTGAGACGTTTTACGAATTGGGTGTCTCCCTGCAACACCCGGTCGACTGCGGCCCCTGCCAACAGCGGGTCTGTCCACAAGGGCACCATCGGTGCCTGCGCGACTTGACTCCAGATCGGGTGTTTGGCGAAGTCGCGGCGATTCTCGGCAGTGGCTCAATGCGGCGTGCCGCCTGAAGGGACGATCCGATGGCGTCGGCCGAAATCCCTCTGGGTCATAGTTGCACGACACCCCCCACCGAAGCGACGTCCCCGGAACGGGACAGCGGTCGATCCGAGGCTGGAAATACGATTCAGGTCAATCCCGCGTATTCTGAATTGTTGAACCGGTTGAATCTGGGGACGATCGCGGCGTTTCGACAATTGGAAGGGGACTCGGTTCGCGCGATTGACTCGCGCGAGACTGTGCGGCTGGTTTTACCCTTTGTCGACGGAGGCAATGGGACGCCCTCATCAGAAGTCGCGGTCTATCTGAAGCGCTATGGGAAGCCAACCTGGCGGGAGCGGATCGTCCCGTGGTTGCGGTTTTCGCGACCGATTGTTGGAGCGAGGGCCGAGTGGGAAGCGCTGACACACTTCCACGAATTGCATCTTCCCACCATGGAACCGATCGCGTTTGGCGAGGACGCGGACGGATCGTTTGTGATGACCCGGGAGCTGGTGGCGAAATGCGACTTGAAGCACTGGGTCGCTCAGGTGTCCGCCGGGGAACGGACCGGATCTGTCCGCTCGGCCTGCAACCGGGATCAGTTGCGATTGTTCGTTTTCGAACTGGCGGACATCGTCCGGCGGATGCACGCCGCCGGTTTGCATCATCAGGATCTCTACCTCAATCACGTGTTGTGGTGTGGTGACCGCGCCGACGGCGGACCCGATCTGAGAATCATCGACCTGGGGCGCGTGCGGCGGCACGCGAAGTTGTCGCGCCGCTGGATCCTCAAGGATTTGTCACAACTCAACTACTCGGCCGCGGGAATCTCCTGCACAGACCGATTACGGTTCTTGCGAGCCTATCTGGGACGAAAGTTGAATCGGAGCGATCGCGGCTGGATCGGGCTGATCCGCTGGAAGTCCGCCCGAATCGCGGCGCATTCTCAAAAACACCGTCTGTAACGCCCCGCAGCGACCCAATCTCCCTTGTGGCCAATTAATTGACATGTAAAATGACGCGCACATCGTCCACGAAAATTCGCGCGACAGGATTGAAGACGACATGGCGGAAGGCCGGCTGCAACGGGAACTCAACAGGCGAAATCCGTTTGAAACGCCCGAACAAGAAGCGGTATTGAATCTGCTGCGAACTGGCGACCTGATTCTCAACCGATTTGGCCGACTCTTTGGTGAACACAATATCACCGATTCGCAATACAACGTACTCAAGATTCTGCGGGACGAAGGGCAGCCGATGCCCAGTCTGGGAATCGCCGGCCGGATGGTTCAGGTCGTGCCGGCGATCACCGGTCTAATCGATCGGCTGGAAGCGAAGGAACTGGTGGTTCGTCGGCGGTGTGTTCAGGACCGGCGTGTGGTCTACGTCGAGATCACCCCCCTGGGGACGAAACTGCTCGCGGAACTCGATCAGCCGGTCCTCGCACTGCACAAGCAGATGGTGGGAAAACTCTCGCAGCCGGAGGTGAAACAGCTCAGCCGGCTACTGGAGAAAGCACGGGAGGTTTTTTCGCAGTAGATCGCAACTTTTTGGGTCGACGGGTCAAGGAACGGTCCCACTGAGGCAAAGTCTCGTTTTCGGCGGCACGGAGCTTAGAACCCGTACAAGATCAAATTCGTGGCTTGTTCTGTCCATTCCCTGGGGGAATCACCCCGCGCCGGCACGGAACTTGGCGAGTTCCGCCTCCAGGGAGCGGATCTTTTCCTCCGCAAGACGTTGGGCCGCCTCGGCGGCGGTACGGGAATTGTGTTCGGCGACACGGTCCGCTCGCTCCGCGTCCGCATCAGTCAGCAGCACTTCTCCCGTTCTAGTATCCCGAATCACCAGATTCCGTCCGTCAAGTCCCAGCGAGAGCTCCAGGATCTCACTCGACAACCATCCCGCCGGGTCAGGCTCGATGGGAACAAACGAGTCTCCAACCCGTCGGAAACCTCGAATGGGTGGCTTCAAATTGTAATCGGAAGCCACCGAGCCGTGGAGTGGAAAGCGTCGACGAACTCTGCTTCACGATGCGGCACAAACCCAATTTACCACGCGACCACGCGGAATTCGGCCGACACCGCGAAATGCGACGGTAGCCATCTTCCCCCCACAGCATTGGAGAGATACCAAGCGGTTCCGACCACCTGTTCCTCGAATTCGAACGGCCGCGATTCACGGCCCGGTGACTTCGAGTTGAATTCCCTGCGTGGGGGAC
Organism: Planctomicrobium piriforme; assembly: GCA_945860955.1. Taxonomy (GTDB): domain Bacteria; phylum Planctomycetota; class Planctomycetia; order Planctomycetales; family Planctomycetaceae; genus UBA10511. The sequence goes on along the minus strand of CAMATH010000082.1, from coordinate 13,958 downwards.
GCGTCCAAAAACAGCGCCCGCTTCCCCTGAGTTCCCTGATGCGGTGCCTTCGCGGTGGGAAGTCCCTGCGTCGGCAGATCGACGAACGCCTGACCGACGTCATCGACCTTGAAACAGAGATGGTGCAGACCCGGACCGTGCTGTGCCAGCCAGCGGTGCAGCGGATGGTCGGCCAATAACGGCTCAACGAGCTGCAGGTGCGTGTTGCCAAGGTCCAGGTGCGTCAGCCGGACCGCACCATTATTGACCACTTCGCTGTACAACACCTTGAGACCAACGCGATCCCGCCAGATCAGCAGTGCCTCCTCGGTGTTCGGCACCAGCAGCGCCACATGATCCAGACCGCGAAACGTGGGGTGATCCATGATATTCCTTCACCGAGCGGGACGGGCCGGTTTCAAAACGCTGTCAAGCAGTACGAGCGGTTCGGGACCGACCTGGCGGACTTGAGCCGGTACACCGGCGGGAATTCCAAAGTGATCGTGGGGAGTGATCGCTCGCTCTTCCCCGGCCATCGACACAACCCCCTGACCACGGACGACCGAGACCGCGCAGAACCGGTCGAGCTTCCACTCCCACACGCGTTCCGCAGCGCGCACGATCGAGAGTTCGAGTCCCCCGACGCCTTCGCGGTCGGTCGCGCTCGCGGGGATCAGCGGATACCGGACCGATGCGAACTTGCCGGCGGCCGTGGCGATCTCGCGCTCCAGCAGAATCGTTCCATTGAGTTTGGGGCCCAGCACCGGGGCGGTTTGCAACCGATCCAACTCCCGTGGCTGCGGTTCGACATCCAGAAACACCCCCCAACCGCCACACGTCAGCGATCCAAAAATAAACGGGACATGGTGCGGCAGGGAACCCAAGTTGGTGTAGCCATGCCGCGTGTTGGGAGGGATCGGCATCGCGTACCCTTCGACCAGCTCGGCTTTCACATCTCCCAGCACCGTGTACCCGTGCATGGGGCCAAACCCGAGGTGAATTTCGACCCCTTCGTGGTGCAGATGATAGGGGACATCGGCCTTGTCGGCGGGGAGCCAGGCGAGATTCCAGGAATGCTGATCGCCATACACCAGTGGGACAATCGTGATTCCCAGTGAGGGCACCACAAAACTCCCCATTTCTGGCGGGGAAACATCGCGGGTGAGATGGATGCCGTTCCCGCCGACGATCGCCTCCATGTGCCCCACGAACAGGTCGCGGATGCGTAACAGGTCGGGAAGTCGCGTCAGCTCACAGGCGGCGTCCAGGGCTTCGACAGCGCGGGCGACGTGAGTGCAGTAGTGGTGAAACGTGGCGACGAGCGCCCGGGCATCAGCCCCCACCGCGTCCATCGCGCGATTCGCCAGCGCCGCCAGCGTTTCGTCGGCGCGGGTCAGTTGCAGTCTCGCGAGCGGATCGGCGATCGTCAGCTTGCCCATCTCGACCCGGGTCGCGTGAAACGCCCCGATCACCTGCGCGCGAAACGCATGACTGTACAATCGCGCGAGAATGATATCGCGATCAGGGATTCCCTGTGGCGCGCGCCCCCGGGCATGGCTGTCGCACGCCAGGTCCGACAGTCTGCGGTAATTTTCGTGCGATCGCAGTCGCGCGTACGTACAGGCGGGTGCCATGGGGAATCGACAGTGAGTTCCAGGAACGGGGGGCCGGGGACTTTACCAGATCGACAGATCGTGTCCAGAACTGTTTCCCGCACTCCCGTGACGTCACACTCCAATCCCCAAAAAAGCGGTGTTTCCGCAGTACACCAGCTGTCTGGAAAAGTGGAAATCGATGACCGCATTCTGACGGTCGCGGCTCGGGAAGTATGTCTCAATCTCCGTCGTTTCGAGCTTGCCATCCCGCCGCCGCGAACGCCGACCCGTAATACTCGGCAATTTGCGGATGGGCGGAATTCGGCATCGTCCACTCCGGACCCAGGAGCGAAGCGAGATCGACTTTTAACTTGTCCAACAGGGGATGTTTGATCCAAACCGCCCCATCGGCCAGTGCTCGTTCGCGTGCTTCATCGGACAGTCGCAACAGGCACAGATACGTCCCAATCCGCATCCCAAACACCACCCCCGTCGTCGGATGAACGAGGGTTGGACAGGTCTCGACCTGATAGAGACAATCTGCCGGGAGGGGCTGCTTCAACAACGGAAACAACTCATCCGAGGGATGTTACAACTCCCCAATCGTCTGCCGCAGCCGACGGGCGTCGTCCGTTGTGAATAAACGGACGCCTGCAATGCGTGGCGAAGGCATGCTCTCCAAAAGGGACCGCATGGCGGCGAGCGATAACTGATTCGCCGGGTGGTCCAGTACATGCTGGCCACCCGGGTCAATCAGACAAAACTAGGAGTGCATTTGCGGCGGCAACGGAGTGCCGGCGGGAGACGCCCCGGCACCCTGAATCAGTCCCCGCAATTCCTTACCCAGCACGCTATGGTGTTTGCCATAACAGAAGTAGATCACCAGTCCGATCGCCAGCCAGCCGATCAACCGCCACCAGTTTTCCGCCGGCAGCGAGAACATTAGCATCAGGCAGAGCGCGATCCCCGCGACCGGAACCACGGGAACAAGCGGGCAGCGGAACGGACGGTTCGCCCCTGGATCGATCTTCCGCATCACCAGCACGGCGGTGCAGACAACCACAAACGCGAACAGGGTCCCAATGTTCGTGAGGTGCAGCAGCGCGTCGATCGGCAACAGACCCGCCAGAAAGCAGACGAAAATTCCGATCAGAATCGTACTCTTCCAGGGTGTTTGGAATTTCGGATGAATGTCGGAGAAAAACTTCTGCGGAACCAGCCCGTCACGCGCCATGGCGAGAAAAACCCGTGGTGCCGACAGCATCATCACCAGCAGCACCGATGTGATCCCCGCGATCCCCGCGATGGCGATGATCACATCGGCCCATTTGAGCCCCACGGACGAAAACGCTTTGGAGACGCCCGCGTTCACATCGATCTCTTTGTAATTGACCATCCCAGTCAGAACCGCGACCACCGCCACGTACAAAACTGTGCAGATCAGCAACGAGATAATAATCGCCATGGGAACGTCCCGTTGCGGGTTCATCGCCTCCTCGGCGTGTGTCGAGACCGAGTCGAAGCCGATGTAGGCAAAGAAGATGATCGCCGCACCGGCGAGCATCCCAACCGGCTGACCAGCCGAATTCGTCTGCCCGACGACGGGAATTCCGAAGAAGCTGAGTCCTGTCCAGCCATAGGGAGCGAATGGCTGCCAGTTTTCGGTATTGATGTACGCGACACCAACCAGAATCACGAACAGCACCGCCGCGACTTTGATCGCGACCATCACCGCATTGAATCCCGCGCTTTCGGAAATCCCCTTGACGAGAACCGCGGTCACCAGGAGCGCGACCAGAATCGCCGGGAGATCGCACAGCGCCTGTTTCTTTTCGGTCAGCTTGCTCTCAAAGTCGGCGTCGCCCACTTTGCCCAGAACCTCTTTCGTCTCTTTGTTGATCCAGACGTAGCGACTCGTTTTGGTCGCTCCCTCGCCAACCTCTTCCGCTGTTTGGGTCACCGCCACACTTTCGTACTGTGCGACCACATTGGGGAGAAAGTGTCCGTGGTCATACTTGTACGGCGCGCCCGTAAACAGGAACGGGAGAACCAGCCCGGCTTTTGCGAGGACACTCTGCGAATATCCCGACCATCCGTTCGCGACCGTCGCCGCCCCCACGGCATATTCCAGGACCAGATCCCATCCGATGATCCAGGCACACAGTTCGCCCAGAGTGGTGTAGGCATACGTGTAAGCACTCCCCGCGACCGGGGCCATCGACGCGAACTCGGCGTAGCAGAGTGCCGCGAAGATGCAGGTGACCCCCGCGACCACGTACGAGACCATCAACGCCGGGCCGGCGGTGTTGTGTGCTGCGGAGCCGGTCGCGACAAAAATGCCGGCACCAATCACCGCCCCCACACCGAGTGCCGTGAGTCCGACCGGTCCCAGCACCCGCTTCAGCCGGTGGTCGCCAGCCATTTCCTCGAGCAGATGCTTGAGCGATTTTTTCGCGAACAGTTGATTCATGGAACCAGTCAGCCTCGGAGGGAGTGACGAAATCGTTTCGAGCACAGTCGAGGCTACTCTAGCCGCGCGGGGAGTGTGAGGCAATTCCAGCGTCCCGATCGGTGCGATTGGGGACAGAAGGAACGCGGCGCGGCACCGCTTCGCGGGGGCGCAACCGAAAGATCTCGTTCCCAAGGTCTCCTTGGGAACGCACCCTTCCGAAGCTCTGCTTCGGGAGGCAAACAATTCAGTGGCGGCGTCAACACTCTTTGTGATGCTCTCGCGAAGCAGAGCTTCGGACGATGCGTTCCCAAGCAGAGCTTGGGAACGAGAGAGAGCAGAGCTTGGGAACGAGAGATGAACCCGTCTTGACCGCGCAATCCTCACCTATAGAATCGACGGCACAACCGGTACAATTGATTTCCGCCAGACTGACGGGTGATCGACACGCCGATACGTTTGCGGAGGCGCGGCGAGATCAACCGGAAGGGAGTCGTGTCGCGCGGACCAGGGAATACGGTCGGTTCCATTCGTAACGAGAACTGGGAGGCGTGTGGAGTGAATCGTCTGCTCAACGACGATTTTAAGGAGTTGGTCCGCGGGCGAACCGATATTTTGTCTCTGGTCGCCGAGTCGGTCGCGCTCCGTCCACAGCGTGGTGGGAGGGACTACGTCGGGTTGTGTCCATTCCACGATGACCACAGCCCCTCAATGCATGTCTACACCGACCGACAGAGTTTTCGTTGCTGGGTGTGCGATTCGGGAGGAGATTGTTTCGCGTTCGTGATGCTGCGGGATCGGGTCGGATTTCGTGAATCGCTCGAGTTGCTGGCGAATCGCGCCGGACTGGAAGTTCCCAAGCAATTGAATTCGGGAGCTCCCGGTCCCACCGTCGACGCCAGAATGCGCATGTATGAAATCGTCGCCTGGGCGGAGGCGCGGTTCCATGAATTCCTGCTCGAATCCCCGACAGCCCTCCGCGCCCGCCGATACCTGCGCGATCGCGGCATCAGCGACGAATCGATGAAGCAATTCCGCCTCGGATTTCATCCCGACGACTGGGACTGGCTGGCGAAACTGGCGAAGGGAAAGTACACGATCGAGGAATTGCATTCCGTGAAGCTGGTGAAGGAACGGGAAGGCCGCGGCGGCTGGTTCGACTGCTTTGTCGATCGGGTGATCTTCCCGATTCGCGACGCGCAGCGCCGCCCCGTCGCGTTCGGTGGACGCATCCTTCCCGACTCTCGAAACCAGAACGGACCGAAATACCTCAACTCCGACGAGTACTCGCTGTTCCACAAAAGCAAACTGGTATATGGCCTCGACGAAGCCCGCGAGACCATCGTGAAGTCCGACATGGTCGTGGTGACCGAGGGGTACACCGACTGCATCATGGCGCACCAGTATGGCCTGAAAAACGTCGTCGGCACGCTGGGGACGGCGCTGAATGAAAATCACGTCACGCTGCTCAAGAGGTTCGCCCGCCGCGTGGTTCTGCTGTTTGATGGGGATGTCGCCGGCCAGAAGGCGACCGAACGCGCGCTGACGAAGTTTCTCTCTCAGGAAATCGATCTGCGCACCCTGACTTTGCCGGGCGGGCAGGATCCGGCCGACTATCTCAATGATCATGGAGCCGACGCGCTCCGCGAACTGCTGCGCAACTCCACCGAGGCCTGGGAGTACAAATTCCGGCAGGTGGTCGAGCGGTACGGACTCGATTCGATCGACAGTCGGCATCGCGTCATGCAGGAGATGCTTGAGATCCTGGCTGAGGTTCCGGTCGCCGAGGGTGCTGGTCTGGCGGCGAAGTGGAAAGAGCGAGAGCAGATCATACTCGGCCGACTCGCCCAACGGCTCAAAGTCGGCGAGGCGTTCATTCGCGACCGACTGGCCGATCTGCGGACCTCGCAACAGCAAAAAGGACTCGCCCCGAGACCGGTCGAACGGCCGGTCGAAGAGCCGCTGCCTGTCACGAACACGATCCCGCCGTTACCCAAGAAACCGTCGCGCGATGAACGGGCCGAAATCGATCTGCTGATGGCGCTCTTCACGCACCCGGCCAAGGCCGCGCGGGCGGCGAGGGAACTTTCGCCCGCCGACTTCACACACCATGGGTTGCGTCGTTTGTACGAAACTTGCCTCATCGTCCACGCCCGTGAGCAACCGCCGTCGTTCGACCGCGTGTCGCTGGCGATTGATGAGTCGAATCTGCTGCGGCTGGCGGTTGAGATTGATGAGATCGCCCGCTCGGCGAACCCGTCGGAAGATCTGATGGATCACACGCTGGCCTACTTTCGGCGTCGGCACGAACTGGAATTCCATTCGACCGAGCCGACGAATGAACTGGCGGAGGATCCGGTCGATCCCGTGCCGACAGCGGATGGTTCCAGCGAGTTGAATGAATCAATGCGCGAACGCTTGCGCCGCGCCACGCAGTACAATGGCACCCGGATTCGCCGCGCCGCGCCGTCGTCAGCTCCTTCAGGAGAGAGTCCCAATGCACCAGCTCGATGAACAACTGAAGGCCCTGGTTGAAGCGGGACAGAAGCAGGGATACCTGACCTTCGCCCAGGTGAACGACTATCTCCCCGATGAGGCGGTCAATCCCGAAAAGCTCGACAACCTGCTGGTCTCGCTCCAGGAGTTGGGGTTGGAGATCCGTGTCGACGCCGACCATCCCACCGCCCCCCCGCAAAAGAAGCCTCGCGGCCGTCCCCGCGCCGTCGAGAACATTCCCACGCTCGACGGTTCGCGCCGCGTCGAAGATCCCGTGCGAGTCTATCTCGCTCAGATGGGAGAGATCCCTCTGCTGACCCGTCCGCAGGAGATCTCGCTCGCGAAGAAGATCGAGGTGACCCGCCGGCAGTATTGTCGCGAACTCCTCAGCAGCGACTACATCATGCAGGCGGCGATCGAAATCCTCGATCGCGTCCACAAGGGAGAGCTTCCGTTCGATCGCACGATCAAAGTCGCGCTGACCGAAGGTCTCGAAAAGGAACAGATCGCCAAGCGGATGCCGCAAAACCTGAAGTCGTTGCAGGAAATGCGGAAGTTGAACGCCGTCGATTTTCAACGTCAATGCGCTCCGGAAACGACCGATGGCGAGCGCGAGGCGATTCGCCGGGTGCTGATTTCCCGCCGCCGAAAGATGGTGACGCTGCTCGAAGAACTCAGTCTGCGGACACAGCGGCTGCAGCCGGCGATCACGACATTGCGGCAGATTTCCGACCGGATGACCGAAGTCGAGCGACTGATCGCGAACGCCAGCGACACACCGTTTGGCAAAGAGCAACGGGCGAACCATCAGCGGGAACTGGCCGATCTGATGCGACTCGCCCAGGAGTCTCCAGAGAATTTGCGGCGACGTCTGGCTGCGGTTCACGACCGCCTGTCCGAACATGAGCAGGCGATGCGGGAACTTTCGGGGGGGAACCTGCGGCTGGTGGTGTCGATCGCGAAAAAATACCGCAACCGGGGGATGAATTTTCTCGATCTGATCCAGGAGGGAAACACCGGGTTGATGCGGGCGGTCGAGAAGTACGAATACCGGCGGGGTTACAAATTCTCGACCTACGCGACGTGGTGGATCCGGCAGGCGATCACTCGGGCGATCGCCGACCAGTCGCGGACGATTCGCGTGCCGGTGCATATGGTCGAGATGATCACCCGGCTGCGCCGCGCGAGTAAGCTGCTTGAGCAGGAACATGGCCGGGAACCGACGCTGGAAGAGACGGCCGAATTCGCCCAGATCCCGCTGGAGGAGTCCCGCCGGGTGATGCGGATCGCACGCCAGCCTGTGAGTCTCGATCGCCCGGTGGGAGAGGGGGAAGACAGCAACTTCGGCGATTATCTCGAAGACGATTCCGACAACAATCCGTCGCAGAACGCCGCCCAAGAGATGCTGAAGGAGAAGATCGATTTCGTGCTGAAAACCCTGACGTATCGGGAACGCGAGATCATCAAGCTGCGGTACGGACTGGGGGACGGCTACACCTACACACTGGAAGAAGTCGGGCGGATCTTCAATGTGACCCGGGAACGGGTGAGGCAGATCGAAGCCAAGGCGGTCCGCAAACTGCAGCACCCGGTCCGGGCGAAACAGCTCAAGGGGTTTCTCGAAATCCTGAACAGTTTGCAAAAGTAAACCCAGGCGAACGGAGGGCGTCAGCCCTCTGGTTTTTTGATCTCGTCGAACACGCCACGCTACCGCATGATTGAGTTCGACGTCGTGCAACCAGCCGGCTGACGCCCCGCCGCGGCGGGCTCGCCAAGTGAAGTGGTTCCCTCGCTCTCTCAGGTTTTGCAATGACGATTCGGACCCTTTCCCTCTGGATACTATTCGTCGGCTTGTCGGCCGGATGCGCCGCCGGCCAGAACGCGCCCGCCGATTCCCCCCTTCCGGAACCGACGTTTGCCGATATCCCCTATGGGCCGCACGAACGGAATGTACTGGACTTCTGGCAGGCGAAGGGCGAGGGGCCGCGGCCGTTGCTGGTACACATTCATGGCGGAGGGTGGGTGACGGGAGACAAGCGTCAGAAACTCCCCGACTATCAGCCGTTTCTGGATCGGGGGATTTCGATCGCCTCCATCAATTACCGATTGACTCCCGACCATCCACTCCCCGCTCCGGTTCACGACGCCGCCAGGGCCATTCAGTTTCTGCGGACCAAAGCGACCGACTGGAGAATAAATCCCCGGCGGGTTGCGGTGAGTGGCCCCAGCGCCGGGGCCTGCACTTCCATGTGGCTGCTGTTGCACGATGATCTTGCCGATCCGGATGCGAAGGATCCCGTGGCGCGCGAGTCGACCCGCGTCTGCGCGGCGGCAGTCAACGTCGGTCAAACGTCGATTGATCCCAAAGTGATCGAGCCCTGGCTGGGACCAAACGTCCTGCAACATCGGATGATCGCGTTCGCCGTCGGAGAAAAGACCATCGAACAGGCGCTCGCCCACTATGAAAAACACCGGGCGATCTACGTCGAGTTCTCCCCGATCAACCACGTCGATGCCAATGATCCGCCGTTGTTCATGACCTGCAGTGCCGAGACTTCTCTGCCGTCACGCGACGCCAGTCACGGAATCCACCACCCGGCCTACGGTCTGAAGCTGAAAGAAAAGTCGGACGCGTGCGGACACGAGTGCTATCTGGTTATTCCTGGCGTTTCACAGCCCAAAGAATACGCGAATGGCAACGCGTTTCTGTTTGACAAGCTGTTGATGCCGGATTGAGTCGAATCTTCGGCCGTGCAAATTCCGATTTTCGCACCGTCCGTTTTCAATTGTTCAACTCGCACTCGAATCAGAAGGCGATCTGGATCGCTCCCCCAGCTCACTCCTCACCGAAAACAATGGGAGTTGGCTTCGGTAAAAATATCTGGGAATTCGGCAGCAGCCGCTGCAGATCCCGAACGCCAACGTTGTTGACCTTCGTGTCGCGCACCGAGAGAAAGGTGAGATTCTCCAGCGGTTCGAGTTCCAGGATTCCCAAATTCGTGACCTTCGTCGCTCCCAAACTGAGTGTGGTCAGCCCGCGGAGCCTCGCCAGATCCTTGAGCCCTTCGTCCGTCACCAGCGTATGGTTCAGGTGCAATTGGCGGAGGTTCCTGATCGCTGCGAGATCTTTCAGGCCCGCGTCGGTGATCCGGTTGGCGTCGGCGATGAGTGTGGTGAGACCCTTGATCCCCGCCAAGTGTTTCAGCCCGGCATCGGTCACCTTGGTGTGCGAGATGTCGAGTGTGGTGAGTTTCGGGAAGGCTGCCAACTCCGCCAGTCCCTCATCGGTCACTTCCGTGATATCCAAATGAAGTTCCGTGAGATTCGTCAGCGCCGTCAGCTCTTTCACGCCGGCGTCGGTTATCTTCGAAATCCGGACGCTGAGAACTGTGAGTTGCTTGAATTTCGCCAGTTCCTTGAATCCCGCATCCGTCACCTTCGTGCTTTGAATTGTGAGGTTGGTGAGATTCTTGAGCCGAAACAGTTCTTGGATCTCGGGATCGCTCAGTTGCGTATGTTCAATCCTCAAGGACGTGAGATTGGGGTACGACGCCAATTCGTTCCATTTTCTCTCCGACATGGTCGCTTCAAAAACGCCCAGTCCCATCCCTTGTGGTTTGGCAATCGGGACACGCACGAGCCGGAAGCCCATCGCCCACGACGCGGTGTCCGGAGCGAACGCACTCAAGCTGTTCGCCTCGCATACACCGGCGAGATCTTTCCATGAGCCGCCGCGCACCACGTACAGACGGGGCTCCTTCTGGTAGACGTCGTCGCACCATTGGGCAATGTTGCCGTGCATGTCGTACAACCCGATCTGGTTGGGAGCATAGGAACCGACCTTCGCGGGGCGAGCGAGATACGGTCCGCTTTCATCACTGAGGTTGCCCTGAAAATTGGCCTGAAACGAAGTCATCCGGTTGGATGGTTGGTCGGTGTAATAACGGAACGAACATTCGTCCCTCGTCGTCGCCCCGTCGCGACAGGCGTACTCCCATTCCGCGGATGTTGGCAGGCGGTAGAGATATCCCGAGTCGCGTTCCTTCTCATTCACCCGCTGGATGAATTTCTGCGTCTCTTCAAACGACACGTTTTCCACCGGGAACTGCTCCAGGTCCATGTCGAGGATTGTCTGGACGCTCTCCTTTCCTCTCCCGCCGCGTGAGAAGTGGCTCGGGTTGTTGCCCATCACCGCCGTCCACTCCCCCTGGGTCACGGTGTGGGTCGCGATTTCAAAGTGCTGGGAGATCTCGGTCGGCCGCAGCGAATCGTCCGAGCCGTCCCAGCCACTGTAATACCTGCCTGCCGACAACGGGATGAACTTCATTCCGAGACGTTCCACCGAATCGAAGGCCACGGGCTTTGTCTGTGCGGTCGGCGGCTCGGAAACCGTTTGATGGTCGATTCTCAAGATGTCGGTTTGTGAAGGGTCGGCAATCGCCCAGACAGCGACCTGGAGATCCTTCCGCGCCGTCGCATCGGAGGCGCTCGACCAGAGAACCCGGGTGCCGTCCGACGTGAACCGGACCTGGTTGACCCACACCGGTCCCTCCAGCTCGCGCAACCGCGTGAGAGTCTTTGTGTCCCATAAAACAAGCGGGCCATCCTGTCCCGCCGTCACCAGAAGATCTCCCGCCGGACTCCAGTCGAGCGAGTACATTTCCTTGCAGCCGGACGCCGCGGACTCCCGTTTCTTTCCCGTCGCGACGTCCCAGAGGACGACCCGACCGTCCACATAACTGGCGGCAAGGGTCTGCCCATCGGGGCTGAAGGCAATCTCGTGGGTCATTTTCTTATCGAGCGTGTGCAACCGCTTCCCTGTCGCCACGTCGAACAGATCGGTGCCGGCGTTGCGGTTTCCCACTGCGAGAATTCGCCCATTGGGGCTGAACACCGGAATCAAGCCTCCCGGTTGTGACCCCGCGAATACGCGCACCAGTTTTCCCACAAGGTCATAGAGACGCATTTCCGAAGAACCCGCACCCTCGACCTTCGGATCCCAATAGGTCTTCCCGATCGCGATCAGTTTTCCATCCGGGCTGAAAGCCGCATCCCCCGGCTGGTCACCCACGTCAATTTCCACGCCAGCACCGCCACCGACGTTGTCAATGTGATACGTCGACTCGTCCCGCTCGGTCCACGCGATCTTCTTTCCATCGCGACTGAGCGCGAAGTCTGTCGGCGCGTTCCCCTGTGCCAACTCCCCGATCGTTCCGAAGGTGGAATCGTCGACCAGTTCGGCGCGGTAGTCGCCATTGAGCCAAGCCATTTGACCATTCTTCGGCCCCCGAATCATGCGATAGATCCGCCGGTTTGTTTTCACTTCTGCGATCTGCCGCAGGTCTGCGACATTCATGGCCGAAATGACAGAGAGCGGTTTTTTCGGTGGATCGGCGATTGGCTCCACAGCTTGATCTGAGCTGGAATCAGCGGGGGAATCGACCGGCATCGTCGCGATTGCCAGTCGGGGGGCGATGGAGGTCGTTCCCAGCAGGCCGGCGAGGAGGCCGACAACACAGACAGAAAGCAACGACAACGGTCGGCTGACGGGACCACGTTGACGCCCGGGATCGAGGATTGCCAACACACGTTGGTCGAGTCGGCAGGAGTGCGCCATCGCGACTCCCATCTCGGGAGTGACCGGTCGGTACAGCCGTAACGTTGTTAAGAGCTGATCCGCGTAGTCGCTGGGGATCTGCCCCGACAGCAGCACACAATCATCCGCCGCGAGTTCGCGTTCGACACGCATTTGCCGCACGGCCAGCCAAGCGAGCGGATGGAACCAGTAAACAATCAGCGCCAACCGTCCAAGAAACTGGGCCAGCACGTCGCGACGCTTCACGTGCGCCAATTCGTGCAACAGAATGCAGCGGCGTTGTGCCAAACTCCAGAGCCGCCAGTTTTGCGGAATCAGCAATCGCGGCCTGACGATTCCCACCACGGACGGGACGCACTCTACATCGCACTCCAGCGTGACGATTGGCTGGTTCAGCCCCAGTGTTCGTGCCGCCGCCGTGACGGAAGCGGTCCAGTCGCTGTCCACCAACTGCGGGAGTTGAATGAGTTTCTGTTCCCGTTGTATGGCAACGTAGAGGAACAGAATCCACCCCAAAAGCGTACCGACCATCCAGCACGCCGCGCACACGCGAACGAAGTTCCACGACGGTTTCGCGAGCGGTGTTGTCGGCTCGAGCGGAAGTGGAGTCGGAATCACCGCGGCGATTTGCGGTTGTTCTTCGAGTGGCTGCCCGGTCACCCGACTTTCGACTGTCTGGTTGTCGGTCGTCTGGTCCGCGATGGATTGGTCAACGGAATGCTGGTTACCGTCCACTTCCCGATCTGATGTGAAAATCGTTGGAGAGTGAGGGATGGTCGTCAACGGAGCGGGCGCAGTCGGTGCGACCGCGACGGCCGGCGGTTGCAATGAAGAGTCGCTACCGCTGGTCACTGTGGGGGGATCGGCCCGTCCGGGCAACACCCGCCAAGTGTGATGAGGGAGCAAGACGGCCGCGAGAGGAAGCACGAGCGCCGCCGCCAGGCCCGAGAGCCAGACGCGGTGCCGCAGAGCCGCCGTGCGGTGCCCGAGCAACGTGCACGTGAGTGCCACCAATGCCAGGATCATCGTCGACTTGGCGAGCAGTTCCCCCAAGGGGAATTCGACCACGGAGAAGATCGCGGTAGCTAATGAAATGAGATCGTTCATTTATCGTCCCTCCCGTCGCGCTTTGTTGATTAGCCCCTGCAGTTTGGAAAGCTCGTCGTCACTCAGGTCATCGGACTTCAGGTCAAGCGCCGCCGCCATGGTGTCGGCGAGGGAGTTCTGAAAGAACGTCGCCATCAGGTGAGAGAGCGCGGATCGACTGGCGGAATTCAACGATTGCGTCGGCTTGTAGAGGTACTTCGTTCCATCCTGCCGATGCGTCACGAATCCCTTACTCTCCAAGAGACGCAGCATCGTGCGGACCGAATCGTACGCGGGAGGATCGGCCATTTGTTCGAGAACACTTCCGACCGAGGCTTCCCCCAGACGAAAGACAATGTCCAGAATCTCGCGCTCCCGCCGACCCAGTTGCGACGGCTCTTTTTTTCCGACCATGAAATCCCATTCTCCCGCAGCGGCCGTCCGGTAATTGGTTACCACTGGTAATATATTACCAGACCTGGCGCGGGAGTCAAGCCTTCGGGTCGGGGCATCTCAGTTGACTGGCGAGCCCGCCGCGGCGGGGCGTCAACCGGCCGGTTTTTTGCGTGGATGGCACACAGTGTGTCCGTAAGCGCCAAACACCCGGCGGCTGACGCCCAATGCCACTTACTTTGGCACCGACGACGGAGGCTCGCTGTCGTTTCTTTTGCGGAGAGCTTTCATGAATTTCGTGGATTTCTGTCGCCGGGTGTGCGCCTTTCTCGGGTAGTCGCGGGGATGTTTCCGCTGGGGATGT
>CAMATH010000081.1 GCA_945860955.1 Planctomicrobium piriforme | reverse complement strand
TGCCTGGCTCAATCGCTTTACCCTGTCCCTGCTCAAGCAGCATCCCGGCAAGGACAGTGTCGCAATGAAACGCAACAGTTGCTCATGGAGCATCGATTTTCTCGTCGAAACTATCACTGTTGTAGGGAAAAAGTGAGCGCTGGCCCTGCTGTCCATCCTCTTCATCCCTTTCATCCTGTCTAAAAATTGAATGGCCCGCTTGCAGGCTATACCCTGCGTGGTCCGCGTTGAGACATTTTGATGGAGCCGCGAAATCGTCTCGTTTCCGGCTGTGCGAGGTTTAGACGATCCGGTCGCGTGTTCGCCACAGCCGGCTGTGGTTCCGCTTCGATGGAACCACAGCCGGAGCGACGCCGCGGAGCGTCGTCGCCACAAAACCGACAGCCCCCACGGTGGCCAGGTGCTCGTCGTCCTGCAAAGGAAACGCCTTGAATCTTGCGTGCCACACATGCCCGGTCGTGCCGTAATGACGATGATCTCGTCGCGCCGAAGAGATCGACAGAAACCCGACGCTGGGCGTCGTTCATCACCGCCAAAAAGGCGTCGAAGTCCGCCGGCTTGTGGAACACCGTCTCGAGGCGGTTCCCGCGATTCAAAGCGTGATCGATCATCCCGCCAACAACGGCTCGAGCGGTCCGTGGCATCTTCGCTGAATAGCCGACGCGGGGTCTCAAGCCAAGAACGCGCTATGTCCCCCTTTTTTGCCCGGCGATGCGCAGCGGTGGCCGGCCTCGCTTGTGGACTGCCATCGGAAACAGCGAATCGTTGGCGGTCACGACGAATGACCGGGACCGCTCGGGGCGGTGTGCGAGTTCCCATTCACCGGCTCGAGAGCCGGTTGGCCTGCGACATCGTTGACTTCGGATCCAAACTGCAGTTCCGCGAGCATTCGGTACAAACCGCCGCTGCGGCTCAACAATTCTCCATGTGTGCCGGCTTCGACCACCGCGCCCTGTTGAATCACATAGATGCGGTCGGCACCGCGAACGGTCGAGAGGCGGTGGGCGATGATGATTGAGGTGCGTCCCTCCATCAGCGAATCGAGCGCTTGTCGCACGAGATTCTCGCTTTCGGAATCGAGAGAACTTGTCGCCTCGTCGAGGATCAGGATCGCGGGATCACGCAGCACGGCCCGGGCGATCGCCACGCGCTGCCGTTGGCCGCCGGAAAGCTGAGTTCCGCGTTCGCCAACGATCGTTTCGTAACCTGCGGGAAAACCGCAGATGAAATCGTGGGCGTTCGCCTTGCGAGCCGCCTCTTCGATCTCGGCCGGGGTGGCGCCCGACTTCCCGTAGCCGATGTTTTCCGCGATCGTTCCCCCAAACAGCAGAACGTCCTGCGGTACGATCGCGATCTGAGAACGGAGAGCGCGTCGTGGAAAAGCCGCAGCGTCTTTTCCGTCGATCAGAATCCGCCCGGCGTCGGGTGGGTAGAACTGCAGCAGCAACGACACCACGGTGGATTTGCCCGCGCCGCTGGGACCGACCAGGGCGACGCGCTCGCCCGATTGGACTGTCAGCGACAAGTCTCGCAGTACGACTGCCTCTCGCCGACCGGGGTACGAAAAGCTGACCGACGCGAATTCCACGCTCCCCGCGATCCGTGGTATCGACGGCGCAGCGACCGATTGCTCGAGTTCGATCAGTTCGGCGCATTCTGGTCGTTCGGCAAGCAGCTCGCGGACGCGGTGGGTCGCCCCTAGCATCCGCTGCAGGTCGGCGTAAAGCCTGGCGAAGTGTCCCGCGGCGCCGCCGACGTACATGGCGTACAACATGAATTGCGACATCTGCCCGATCGTCAAATCGCCGGCCTCAATGAGCCGGCAACCGTACCAGAGTACCACGACCAGCACCCCGGTTCCCGAGAGACTCATGAACGCCAGGAACGCCCCCTGCTGCCGCGCGGTCTTAACGACGTTGTCGATCAGTGAGGCGGTCCGCAGGCGAAATCGTCCCCTCTCGAAATCCTCGCGGGCGAACGCTTTCACGGTGGCGATTCCCTGCAAAGTCTCTTCGACGACGACATTCGTGTCGGCCATGCAGTCCTGCGCTTCCCGCGACAAGGCGCGCAGCCGCCAGCCGAACGCAGCCGCCAGTCCCACAAACACCGGCAGCACCGCGACGACGATCAGCGTCAGCTTGACCGAGGTCATGGTACTCAGGACGATTCCCCCGGCGGGCGTCACCGATTGGTTGAGAAGCTGGGGTATGGAAGCCGACAGCGTCCCCTAGATCTGCGACAGATCGGCGGCGACTCGGCTGGTCAATTCTCCCACGCGTCGATGGGCAAAGAACTCTATGGGCAACTGGATGAGCCGACCGAACGTGTCGCGCCGCAGATCCACCATGGTTCGCTCGCCAACCTCGGCACCCCAGACCGTCTGGCAATAGGTGCAGGCGGCCCGCAAGATCAAGACTCCCGCCAAAGCGAGCGCGATTTTGTCGAGACTGGATGCCCCGGAAGCCGACCCGCCTTCCTGAAATCGCTGCTGGGCGGAATCGATCAGTCGACCGCCGAAATACGGCATCGCCAACCCACCCAGGCTGGAAACGACCAGGCAGATCCATGCGGCCAGAAACCGCCCGCGATAGGGTCGCAAATAGGCGAATAAACGCCAGGTTTCACTCAACCCTTTTCGGGTGATCGCGGTGCGGGGAACATCGGTCGAACGGCGGACGGCGCGATAGTCTCGGGCCATGATCTCAATCGGAAAGCTGAATTTGCCGGCGCCGAAAACCCGGTGGACGCGGCGGATTCGTGCGTCCGTTCGCGGCCCTTCGTACGTCGAGGTCGCAGTCCAGCATTACACGGTTGACAACCGTCGGAAAATGATTCTACTTACGCCAAGTCATTGTGAGCAACCAACCGCCGTGGGAGACGAGATCATGCGCCAGGGCGTCGCCGGTCGACCGAGCAATGCGGCGGTTCGGTTAATCGCCCGGTCCGACGCGGTTGAGACCGCATGCATTGGGGTCTTTTCCGGAGAGGGGGCGGTCCCGAGGTCGTCGAGGCGGCGCTGACGGTACTGCGTGCGGTTGAGTCGCTCTCCAGCAGCCCCCGATTCGAGGTCCGGATGGGGGGGCGCATCGGGAATCAGGCGATTTGCGAATACGGTCGGCCGCTGAGCGAAGAGGCGTGTCAATTCTGCGAAGAGATCTTCGCCCAGGGGGGCGCGATTCTCGCGGGGGCGGGGGGCGACCGGTTTGTCTACGACGCCCGACGCCGGTTCGAATTGTACTGCAAGTTGAATCCCCTGATTCCCCCGTCGGTTCCGCTGAGAGCTGGACGGATTCGTCCGGAGTACACTGCGGGAGTCGACATCATGGTGGTCCGCGAAAACATGGGGGGCGTTTACCAGGGGGCTTGGGGCGAACATCGCACCGCTGGTGACGGACGCATCGCCAGTCAACGGTTCGAATACACCGAACGCCAGATCCGTCAGATCGTCGATGTCGCGGTGAGACTGGCGAACGATCGCCGCGGCGAATTGGCGGTTGTCGTCAAGCCCAATGGCGTCCCCACGATCAGTCAGCTTTGGATCGACTGCGCCCGCGAGATCGCCGCGAGTCACTCGATTCGTCTACGTGAACTCGAAATTGACTACGCGACGTTTCACATGATTCAGGATCCGCACCGATTCGACGTCGTCGTGACGTCGAATCTGTTCGGCGACATTCTGTCGGACGTCGGCGGCCTGCTGCTTGGTTCCCGCGGATTATGCTACGGCGGCAGCTTTTCGGCGTCCGGGGCAGCGATCTATCAGACCAACCATGGCGCGGCGCTCGATCTGGCCGGAACCGACCGGGCCAATCCCGTCGGGCAGATTCATTCCCTGGCGATGCTGCTGCGCGACAGCTTCGGCATGGCGCGGGAGGCTGAGAACATTCATCGTGCGGTCGAATCGGTGTGGCGAAGCGGGGTCCGCACGGACGACCTGCGTGAACCGGGCTGTCGCCTGGTCGGCACACAGGAGATGGGCCGGCTCGTCGCAGCCGCGGTTTCCGATTCTTCGGAAGGCGAGGGGTGAAATGCGCCCGGCGCTCGTCGTGATCGACGTTCAGAACGACTATCTGTCGGCGAACCGATTGGAGCCGCCTCGCGAAGCGCTCTGCGGGGCGATCGCGAGGCTCTTGTCGACGTTTCGCGAGGCCCAGTTGCCGATTTTCCATGTCTGGACGACGATTCGCCCCGAGGGTCGGCAAATGCCGCATTGGCGGTCGTCTGGAGTCAGCCGGTGCGTCGCCGGTTCCGTCGGCCACGCGACTCCCGATCGGCTGCGCCCCCTTGCCAGCGAACAGATTGTCGAAAAGCAGTACTACAGCGCGTTCGAAGACAATTCACTTGAATCGCGTTTGCGTTCCACCGGCGTTGATACAGTTGTACTGACCGGAGTCTACCTGCGGGCGTGTGTGCGGACGACGGCGATCGACGCTTACCAGCGGGGGTTCAAGGTTTGGATCGGCGAAGAGGCTGTCGGCGACGACGACCCCGTACATGGTGCCATCACTCGGATGTATCTGGCGGCCCGACTGGCGAAA
This sequence comes from Planctomicrobium piriforme, assembly GCA_945860955.1. Lineage (GTDB taxonomy): Bacteria > Planctomycetota > Planctomycetia > Planctomycetales > Planctomycetaceae > UBA10511. The sequence continues at coordinate 33,712 of CAMATH010000081.1, read as the reverse complement.
TTCGCCAATGTCGATGAGATCCGGCGTTGCGTCGCCGGGCGGGCGGCTGTCAGCCTGCCCGTCTCCTCGGAGAATCTCGAAACTCTGCCGGTGGTGTTGTCGGACGACGAGGCGGCGGCTGGCCCGGAGAATTCCCTGGTCGAACATTTCTCCCCCTCTCGCATCGACCAGCCGCTCTGGCGGGCTCCCGTTGGCGACCCGGGGAATGTCGCGGCCGCGGCGCAATCCGCGGAACGCGCGCTGCGCGGTTGGCAAGCGACCGATGCGGCGACTCGATTCGACCTCTTTGGCGCGATCGCCGACGCAGTCGCCCGCAGATCGCCGGAATTCGCGCTGCGAATCGCAGTCGAGACCGGTAAGCCGATTCGCGACGCGAAGCTCGAGGTCGAGTTCGCTCTCAACCTGGTGCGATCGTGCGCGCGCCTGGGCGAAACGGTCGGGGAACAGTTGCAGGGAACAGGCTGGCGAAGTCGTCGATGTCCGCTGGGCGTCGTCGCCCTGATCACCCCTTGGAACAACCCTCTGGCGATTCCGCTTGGCAAAATTATTCCCGCGCTGCGGCATGGGAACACCGTCGTGTGGAAGCCGGCGATCCCAGGCGCCGGAATCGCACTTTCGGTGTTTCGGCTGCTGCGCGACTGCGGCCTTCCTCCCGGAGTCGTCAACATCGTGATGGGGGATCACACCACCGCGGAGTACCTCATGGAGGCTCGCGCGGTCGCTGGCGTGTCGCTGACGGGTTCTTCGGCGGCGGGCTATGCGGCGCAGGTGGTTTGCGCCCGAAACCGCGTTCCGCTGCAGGCCGAACTCGGGGGGAACAACGCCGTGATCGTCTGGTCGGACGCCGACATCGGCGCCGCCGCGCGGCAAATCGCGTTGGGGGGATTTGGCTCGGCGGGGCAACGCTGCACGGCGAGCCGCCGCGTCGTCGTCGAGCAGTCGGTGCGGGCCGAATTCGTCGAGGCGCTGCGGTCGGAGATGCGGGGGCTGGCGTGGGGCGATCCGCTCGACGAAACAACCGTCGTCGGGCCGGTTGTTACCGGCTCGGCATTGCGGCGGATCAGCGCGACCGTCGAACGCGCGCGGAACGAAGGGGCCGAAGTCTATTCTGAGCATTCGCCGGCGAGCGGCGACGGAATCGATCGTCGAACGGGATTCTACCATCCGCCAACACTGATCTGCGGGGCCGCCGCGAACTCGGAGATTGTTCAAGAGGAAACGTTTGGCCCCGTCGTCGTGGCGCAGTCGGCGGAAAACTGGCGACACGCGATCGAACTCTGCAACGGCGTTCGCCAGGGACTGGCTGCCGCGCTGTTCTCTCGATCGAGCGAGACTCAGCGGCAGTTTCTCGCCGACGCTCGGGCGGGGATCCTGCGGATCAATATGTCGACCGCGGGGGCGGCGGGGGATGCGCCGTTCGGCGGTTGGAAGGAGTCGGGGATCGGTCCGCCAGAGCACGGCGCGGCCGACGTTGAGTTTTACACCCGGTACCAGACCGTGTACCAGAACGAGCCGACCTGTTCGGAAAACTAACGGACGACCAAATGACCACCAGCCAGGTTCAACTCGCCGATTTTGACTTCGAGAAGATCGGGGTCGCCCTGGGGGAGACGCCGCGCGTCGCGTACGCCGCTGCGCACGCATATCCCGCGTCGGCACCCGCGTACGTCGAAAAGGTCTGCGCCGAGCGGGACCGGCCCGCAGGCGACGCATTGCGGCTCTACGTTCACGTTCCCTACTGCAATTATCGCTGTTCATTCTGTTTCTTCGCGGTGCGGGTCGGAGCGCAACGCGACGAGATGCAGCGGTATGTGCGCGCCCTGCGGCGGGAACTGGAATGGGCCGATGCGGGAACGCCGCTGTCGCAGATGTTCATGGGAGGAGGGACCCCGACGGCGCTTCCGCCGGATCTGCTCGACGAATTGCTCGGGTCGATTTTTCAGCGGCTTCCCTCGCAGGGAGACAATCTTCACGTCGTCGAAGCCTCACCGGAATCGCTGACGGCTGAACATGTCGCCGTTCTGAAACGCCAGGGGATTGGTCGAATCAGCATGGGGACGCAGAGTCTTGAGGAAGAGGTTCTGGGGGAAGTTCGTCGTCGACACACCGCTCAACAGACTCTAGACGCCTGTCGACTGGTGGTCGACAGCGATCTCTTGCTGAATATCGACCTGATGTACGGGCTGCCCGGTCAAACCCATGAGAGTTTCCGCCGTGATTTTCAGACGATCGCCGACCAGGGGGTCCAGTCGCTCACCGCGTACGATCTGCGACTCAACGAGCAGACGCCGGTGGCTCGAAGCCTGAGCGACGCGGACCGGCTGGAACTCGCGCGGCTGGTGGAATGGCGGCTCTTCGTTCGGCGGACGGCCGCGGAACTGGGATTCTCGCAGACCCGCTGGCACACCTACAAACGACTCGACACGGTCGCCGCCCGCCACAAACGGGCGCCGCATCACGACAGTTCGGGGCGCGGGTTTCAACTGGGAATCGGCATGAGCGCCCGCTCGCATCTGGGGACAACGGTTTATCGGAATCACGAACGCAGCCCCACGTACATCGAACGGATCGAATCGAGTCGCAGTCCGGTGGAGCACGTCATCGAACTGCGGGAGGACGACCGCAAGACGCAGTATGTCGCTTCGACTCTGGGGGATGGCCAGCCGCTCGACGCCGGCGACTACAACCGGGTGTTCGGCAACTCAATCGACGCCGACTTCGGCGAACCGCTCGAGAGACTGTTGCGGGGTGGATTGCTCGCCGAAGCAGAGAACGTCTATCGATTGACGGAGACCGGCCGACTGCTGTACGACCGTGTGACGTTCAATTTTTACCCGCCGCGCGTGTTGAACTGGCTGGCCGCGCGCAAGCCGGTCATGGGAATGGGATTGACGACCTGATCGGCGTCCGGCCGATTCTGAACCGGATTCACACGCACGCCCGTCAATTCCTCATGCTCAGTCCCGAGAAACAGCAACTTCTGACGCAGGTCGCCCGCGGCACGCCGATGGGGGAATTGCTACGCCGCTATTGGTTTCCCGTCGCGGCGGTCTGCGAACTTGCAGAACGACCCATCAAGGCGGTGCAACTGCTGGGGGAACGGCTGGTGGTGTTTCGCGACGCGTCGGGACGACTGGGACTCCTGGAGGAGCGTTGTCCGCACCGGGGAACGTCGCTGGCGTACGGGCTGGTCGATCACGAGGGATTGCGCTGCGCGTATCATGGCTGGAAGTTCGACGGCGGGGGAAACTGCCTGGAACTTCCCGCCGAGCCTGCGGAGGCGAAGCTCAAGTCTCGAATTCAAGCGCGATCGTACCCGGTTCAGGAACTGGGGGGGCTGGTGTGGGGGTATCTTGGCCCCGAGCCCGCGCCGCTGCTTCCCAGATTTGATCTCTTCGTCTGGAACAATTGTCTCCGCGATATCGGTCAGGCGCTGGTTCCCTGCCACTGGCTGCAGATCATGGAGAACAGCGTCGACCCCTATCACCTTGAAGCGCTGCACGGGCGCCACCTGTCGGCTGTCCGTCTGGCCCAGGGGACGTCTAAGCCGACGCACTACACGCGCCGACATGAAAAGATCGGATTCGACCTGTTCCCTTATGGCATCGTCAAACGGCGTGTGCTGGAAGGGAATACTGAGGAAGACGACGACTGGAAGATTGGGCACCCGCTGGTGTTTCCCTGCATGTTGCGGGTCGGTGCCGGGGGCCAGCATCGCATGCAGATCCGCGTTCCGGTCGACGACACGCACACCTGGCATTTGTGGTACGCCTGTTATCGTCCTCCGACGCGCGATCGATTCGTCGCCCAGACCGAGATTCCCCTCTATGACGTTCCTTGGCGCGACGCAGCCGGTCGACACATCGTCGACTTCGTCGACGGGCAGGATATTATGGCCTGCGTCACCCAGGGCGCGGTCGCCGACCGGACTCGCGAAACTTTGGCGAGTTCCGATGAAGGGATCGTGCTGCTGAGGCGGTTGCTGTTCGACCAGATCGAGCGGGTGCGGCGCGGCGAAGATCCGATCGGGGTCGTGCGCTGCGCCAGCCAGAACGAGCAGATCGAGTTGCCCCAGGAGACCAATAAATACGGCCGCGGGGGGAAGTTTCTCGCCGAATCTCTGGCGATGGGGCACGCCCGGTACAGCCCGCTGAAAGACCAGATCCTGGAACTGCTGGAGGTGCCTGATGGCAAATCCGGTTGAGTCGGGCCGCCGCAAGCGAATTGTGGTCTATTGTCAGCACCTGAGCGGAGCGGGTCATTACGTTCGCTGTCGCGAGATCGTGCGCGCGCTGTCGCGCCGCCATGACGTCTGGTTCGTGGTCGGGGGGAGCGATGTTCCCGGGCCAAAACTCGCGGGCTCCGTCAGCCTGGTGCAACTTCCGGCCATCCATCGGACGGCCGTGGGGCTGGCCCCGCTCGACTCTTCCCAGACCCTGGCGGAAGTCTTCGGTCAGCGCCGTTTCGTGCTGGACAGGCTGCTGGGCGAACTCAGCCCGGACCTGCTGTTGATCGAGCATTTTCCGTTCAGCAAATGGGTGTTGCGCGACGAATTGACCGCGGCGATCAAAGCGGCGAAGTCGGCGAATTCGCGAGTCAAGGTCGTGAGTTCCGTTCGCGACTATCCCGCGGGACACGAAGCCTCGACCGCCTCCGCCGAGTTCCGAAACGAGGTCGTCCCCACGCTCAACGCCATGTTCGACCTGCTCCTGGTTCATTCCGATCCCCGCGTCGTTCGACTGGAGACGCTTTTCCCCTGGATGTCTCAGGTCGCGATTCCCGTTCACTACACCGGATACGTCTCCGAGAAGCTCGCGGACCCGGAAAAGGGAAGCGGTCCCCAGTACGATGCGGCCCCGGGCTATGTTTTGGTCAGCAGCGGCGGACTGCGGGACGGAAATCGGCTCGCGAACCTCTGCGTCGCGGCCTGGAAGGAGATCGACGCGTCGTCTCGCGCCGGGCGGCGGATGGTGATCTTCACCGGTCTGTTCGCCGAACCGCGACAGCTCGACGCCCTTCAGATTTCGATTCAGGGGCAGAATTCGATCCAGGAGGGGGCGTTTGAGTTGCGGCGGTTCAGCGACGGGTTTCTCCCGTGGATGGCGGGGGCCGACATGTCGATCAGCCAGGGGGGGTACAATACGACAATGAACCTGCTGGAAACCCGCACCCGGGGCATTCTCGCCCCCAACCGCCGAACCTACGATCAGCCATTGCGGGCTCGGCGCCTCGCCGAGTGGGGAGTGTTCGACGCTATCACTCCCGAGACGGCGACGGCCGGAGAACTGGCGGAACTGATTCTGGCCGGACTGTCGCGGCCGCGGCCCATCCACGAGATCGCTCCGGACGGGGCCGAACAAACTCTGACGTTGATGGATACCCTGTAAGGTTTGAGGTTCAGTTGATGTCGACCAACACAATTCCCGAGTCGTCGGCCTCGCGGGCGGCGTCCTCCGCCAGTCAGGTCGCGGTGTCCATCATCATTGAGTGGGCGAATACCGAGTTGAACGGGACTCCCCGCGCCAAGATTCTGCTGGAGTTGCTGGGACGCCAGTGGGGGCAACTTCTGCGGCATGAATATCCCGAGGGGCTTTCCCCGGAAGCGATCCAGTATCTCGATCGTCTGGTCACGCCGGCCCAGGTGCTGATCATTTCCGCCACTCCGATTGAGGACGGTGTCGAAAAGGAGATTCGATCGGGCGTTCCCGCCGACTTCGATCTGGAACTCCATGTGACGCCTGGTCTCGAGTATTACGGTCTCAAGAATTTCGGTGCCGAGCGCGCGACCGGAAATCTGATTCTGTTCGTCGACAGCGATGTCGAGCCCGAAGCGGGCTGGTTGGCCCATTTGTTGGGAACCTTTGCAGATCCCTCGATGCAGGTCGTCTGCGGGCAGACCTACATTCCCCCCGACAGTCTCTACGCCAGCGCGTTTTCGCTCGGCTGGACCTATGACCTGCGCGACCCGCGCGGCCGCCTCATTCAACCGGTCAAAGTCTACGCGAACAACATTGTGTTTCACGCCGAGGTCTTTCGTCAGACCGGATTCGCGTCGCTGGGCAAGCGGTCGCGGGGGGCCAGCAGTCTGTTGCGAAAGCACCTGGAACAGCTTGGAATCTCGATCTGGGAGAATCGCAGCGCCCGCGTCGGGCACCCTCCACCGGCCAACTTTCAACACTTGACCACTCGGGCGCTCGCACACGGGCGGGACCACTACATGAAGCACACCGAACGCCGGACGCTCTATTGTCTGGGCCGAAGTTTCTGGATCGCCGGGAAGCGAATGTGCCGCGGTTTCGCCAGGACCTTTCGCCATGCGTCCGACGTGGGAGTCAAGTTCTGGCAGGTTCCCGCGGTGCTGACAATCATCTCCTGTTACTACGCGTTTTTCGCCGCCGGGGGTCTGTTGACGCACATCAGTCCCGAGGCGATGGGACGTCGTTTTCGAGTTTAACCCCCTGTTGAGCCGGGAGTCTGTTCGTGGACGCACTCTTGCCGCAACTGGCGTTCGATCGTCGAAGCGTCGCTGCGCGCGGTTTTCTGTTGTACGATCCCGCTGCGGCGGAAGGAGACGTCGCCTGGCATTTCGACCAGGTGGCCCGCTTTGTCTCGAGTCAAACCGCCATTCAGACGCCGCGGCAACGGATCAGTTATGCCGAACTGAATGAACTGGCGGACGAGATCGCCCGGGCGATTCTCAACCGAGATCCACTCGCCACGCGGCCGATCGCCCTGTTTCTCGATCAAGGACCGAAGTTGTCGGCCGCGATTCTGGGGGTGCTGCGCGCCGGCGGATTCTTTGTGGTCTTGAAGCCCTCGCATCCCTCGGCCCGCACGCGGTTTCTGCTCGATGACTCGCAGGCGCAATTCTTGGTCACTGACGGGGCGCGATGGAGGGCGGCGCGGGAGCTTGTCGAGTCGGATGCGAAGGTTCTCAACGTCGACAGTGCGCCGCGGCGCGCCGGGCGCATTTTGCCCGTTTCCGCCGACGCCCCAGACCGGCCCGCGAGTCTGACCTACACCTCGGGCTCGACGGGAAACCCCAAGGGGGTCGTCCATACACATCGCTATCTGCTGCATCGGGCCCTCGCCGGTCGTCGACTGGGGATCGGCCCCGGAGATCGCGTCGCGTCGATTGGAACGTCGTCGAGTCAGTTTCGTTCTCTGCTCAACGGCGCCAGTTCCCTTCCCTGGAATTTGAAGGAACGGGGGCTCTCCGATCTCGCCGGGTGGCTGAAGAGCGAAGGCGTCACCGTCCTCCACGCGATTCCCAGTGTGTTTCGCGAATTTGCAATGACTTTGGGACGGCGACAGTCGTTTCCCGACTTGCGGCTGATCAACCTGCGCGGAGAGACGCTGTTCCGCCGGGACGTGGAACTCTTTCAGCAGTTGTTCGGCGGCGACTGCCTGCTGGTGAATGAATACGGCGCCAGTGAAACCGGCACGATCGCGCAGTTCGCCCTGGATTCCGCCACAACATTCCAAGGCAACATCGCTCCGGTCGGAGGGGTGATTCAGGACAAGTCGGTGCTGCTGCTCGATTCAGAGGGTCGCCCCGCGGCCCGCGGTGAAGTCGGCGAGATCGCCGTTCAGAGCCGATTTCTCTCCCCGGGCTACTGGCGCAACGCCGAATTGACGGAATCAAAGTTCCGACCCGATCCGTCGGGGGGGGACGAGCGAATCTACCTCACTGGCGATCTCGGACGGTTTGAATCGAACAACGTGTTGGTGCATGTCGGCCGCAGGGATTCGCAGGTCAAGATTCGCGGACAGCGGATCGAAACCGGAGAAGTCGAGGGGGCGTTGCGACTGGTCGTCGGGGTCCGCGACGCCGCGGTCGTCGCGCTCGACGACGAATCGGGTGAAAAGCGACTGGTTGGCTACGTCGTCGCGGCGGTCGGGGCGCGCCCCCCCACGGTCGAAGAACTGGCCGGCGCATTGCGCCGCCAACTGCCCGAATCGATGATTCCCGCGACGTTCGTGCTGCTCGACGCCATGCCAATGACGCCCAACGGAAAGATCGACCGCAAGGCGTTGCCGGCGCCCGGTCGGTCGCGCCCCGCGCTCGCGACCCAACTCGTGGCTCCGCGATCGGCGACTGAGGAATCCATCGCGGGCATCTGGTGCGAGGTGCTGACGGTTGATGTGGTGGGGATCGACGACGATTTTTTCGACGTCGGCGGCGATTCACTGAAGGCCGCGCTCGTGCATTCCCGGATGCTGGAGACGTTTGGCGTCGATCTTTCGCTGAGCGAGTTGTTTCAGGCGCGCACCGTGGCGCTGCAGGCGGAATCGATCGATGCGGCGCTGGCCGGTCCGTCGAATTCATCCCCTTCGCGCCTCATCCAGCCGATACCCCGACTTCCTCGCGCGGCCGGCGCGACGTTTCCCGCATCGTTCGCACAGCAGCGGCTCTGGTTCCTGAATCAGCTCTCTGCGCTCTCCGGATCGTACAACGAAATTCTGGCCTGGCGCTTGACGGGCCGCGTCGACGTCGCGGCGCTGCGGGATTCGTTGAGCGACCTCGTCAACCGACACGAAGTTCTGCGAACGACGCTCGCGGAACGCGACGGTGTTGTGGAGCAGATCATCGGCGAGCCGGGGCCGATGGAATTGGCGGTGATCGACTGGGACGACAGGACCGACCTCTCCCGGGTCGAGCGGTTTCTCGCGGAACGGGCGCGCCGTCCGTTTGATCTTTCCAGCGACCGGTTGCTCCGGGCCGACCTTGTGCGTCTTGGCGACGAAGAGGCTGTCCTGGCGATCGTGGTTCATCATATTGCGTTCGACGGCTGGTCGAGCCGGATTCTCGCGCGCGAGCTGGCGGAAGCGTACAACGCGAGAACAGAGGGGCGTTCGCACGTTTTTTCCGATCTGCCGGTGCAGTACGCCGACTTCGCCGCTTGGCAGCGCGAAATGCTCCGCGGCGAGCTTCTCGAGTCTCAGGTGGGCTACTGGAGGGAGAAGCTGCGGGGTGCCACGGGCCAGATCGAGTTGAATTGCGATCGACCGCGAACACGTTCGGCTGCGGGGGAGGGAGCGCGGGTTTCCTTTCGATTTCCAGCGGAACTGTCCCGCGCTGTCTCGGCGCTCGCGCGAGATTCGAGCGCCACTCTGTTCATGACCCTGGCGGCGGCGTTCGCCCTGGTGTTGAGCCGGTTTGGCGCGGGGAGCGACGTCGTTCTCGGAACGCCGATCGCGGGCCGAACGCGACGGGAAACCGAGAACCTGGTCGGACTGTTCGTGAACACTCTGCCGTTGCGGTTTGATCTCTCGGGACATCCGACGTTCCGGGCCTTGCTGACCCACGTTTGCGAAGAGGTGGTCGGGGCGTTCTCTCATTCCGAGGTTCCATTCGACCGACTTGTCGCCGATTTCGGTTCGCAACGCGACCTGGGGCCGACGCCGCTGGTGCAGGTGCTGTTCGTGTTGCAGAACGTCCCCCGGTCCGAATTCCAGTTGAAGGGAGTCGAGGCCGAGCGGATTTCAATTCACAACGGCGGCGCGAAATTCGACCTTGTCGCGTCGCTGGTCGACGATCCCGATGGGTTGCGCGGTAGGTTCACCTATCGAACCGATCTGTTCGACCCCTCGACGATCGAACGCCTGGTGCGGGCGTTCGAGCGCCTGCTGGAAGCGGTCGCCGCCAGTCCCGACGCCCCGCTCGAGCAGATTTCGCTCGTCTCCGACGACGACGCCCGAATGTTGTCGGAATGGAACGACACCACCCGCGACTATCCGCAGGAGGTGCGAATTCCAGATTTGTTCGAGCGGCAGGTTGAACGGACTCCCGATGCGGTGGCGCTAATCGACGGCTCGCAGTGTTATTCCTACCGCGAATTGAATGAACGGGCCAACCGTCTCGGCCACTATCTGCGCGACCGTGGCGTCGGTTCGGATGTGCTGGTCGCGCTCGCCGTCGAACGATCGTCCGATTTGATCGTCGCAATGCTCGGCGTGCTGAAGGCCGGAGGAGCGTATCTTCCGCTGGATCTCCGATCGCCCCCCGCGCGTCTGCGTCGAGTGCTTGCGGCGACGCGCGCGAAATGGGCGATCTGCGGCCGCGGATCCGCCGACCTGCCGGACCCTTCCGAACTGACTGTCTTGAGTTTCGAACACGACCGGTTGCCGTGGGCCGACCAGTCGGCGGAGAATCCGACGTCGTGTGGTTTGTCACGCGATCTGGCGTACGTCATGCTGACGTCTGGTTCGACCGGCGAACCCAAGGGGGTGGCCGTTGAGCACCGGTCAATCGCGCGGCTCGTGTTCGGCGTCGATTACGCCGTGCTGGGGCCCGATCGGGTCTTTTTGCAGCTTGCCAGCCCGGCGTTCGACGCATCGACGTTTGAGATCTGGGGGGCGTTGCTGCACGGCGGCCGACTGGTGCTGGCCCCGGAATCGCTTCCCGATTTTGGAACACTCGAGCGGCTGTTGTGCGATCATCACGTGACTACTCTTTGGCTCACGGCAGGTCTGTTCAACAGTCTGATGGAACAGCGGCCCGAGGCGCTGCGCGGTGTGCAAGAAATCCTCACCGGGGGAGAGGCGCTTTCGGTGCGCCATGTTCAGGAAGCGCTGCGCGTCTTGCCGCCCCAGGTCCGCTTGATCAACGGATACGGACCAACTGAATGCACGACGTTCGCGTGCTGCCACACAATCGAACGCCCGTTGAATGACGCCGCTGTTTCGATTCCGATCGGTCGTCCGATCTCCAACACCCGGGTTTATGTGCTGGACGGCGGCGGTCAACCGGCACCGATCGGTTGGGCGGGCGAGCTGTACCTGGCAGGGAGCGGCCTAGCGCGAGGTTATTGGAACGATTCCGAATCAACCAACGAGCGGTTCGTCCCCGATCCATTCGACGCCGCCCCCGGTGCGAGAATGTACCGGACCGGCGACCGGGCGCGATGGAACTCGAACGGCACGCTGGAATTCCTGGGCCGCATCGATCAGCAGATCAAAATTCGTGGATTTCGCATCGAACCCGCCGAGATCGAATCGTTGCTGGTCGAGCGGGCCAGCGTGAAACAGGCAGTGGTCGTGGCGCATGAAGGAGGTTCCCTTGGCCGTCGGCTGATCGCCTACCTGGTCGCGGCCTCGGAAGTAGAGATCGACCTCGACGCGGTGCGCCGCGAACTGAAGTTGCGACTGCCTGACTACATGGTTCCCGCGGTATTCATGCAGCTCTCGCATTTTCCCCTGGGGCGGAACGGGAAGCTCGACCGCGAGGCGCTGCCGGCGCCGGATGAGTCTCAGAGTCCGTCGCCGCCGATCCGCGAGCAACCACGCGATGATCTGGAAGCGACACTGGTTGCCATCTGGGCCGAAATCCTGGACCGCAAGACCATTGGCGTTCAGCAGAATTTCTTTGATCTGGGGGGACACTCGCTGCTGGCCCTTCGTTTGGTCGCGCGGATCGAGCAGGTTTTGGGAAAGAAACTGCCGCTCGACGCGCTGCTGCAGCAGCCAACCATTGAACAGCAAGCGGAATTCCTGCGTGGAACCGTAGTGGGCGACCTCTGCGAACTGGTCCCCATTCAAGCGGGCGGGTCGAAACCGCCGCTGTTTGTACTGCATTCCGCGAGCGGGTATGTGATGTTCTGGCGCGCCTTCGTTCCCTACCTCGCCCCCGATCAACCACTGATCGGCGTTCGGCCCGTCAAGTCGCCGCAGTTGGGACTCCGATACGGCGATTTCGAAACGATTGCCGCCCACTACGCGGAGATGTTGATCCAGTTTCAACCCAACGGGGCGTTTCGACTCGCCGGTTATTCGGCGGGCGGCGCGTTCGCTTACGAAACAGCCCGGCAGCTCGAAATCAAGGGACGGACTGTGGCATTTCTGGGAATCATCGATCACTCGCCGCGCGGCGTTCGTCAGTCACTTGAGAGTCGGCTCCGGTTGGCTCCGTCATACCTCGCCAACTGGTTCTACTGGGCACGGGACAATAACTACCGCGTCTCGTTCCTGTCGCTGAAGAGGCGAATCTCGGGACTCCTGACCCGGTTCCGAGCGCCGGACGCCGCCTCCCCGGCGACGCCGATCCTGGAGACGGAGCGTTCGTACCGGATCGCTCGGCTGACGTATCAGCCGAGCCCCTATCCAGGACCAGTGACGCTGTTTCGCGCTCTGTGCCAGACTCCCTGGCGATTTCGAGCTTTCGATTACGGCTGGAGCGTCCTGTGCAAATCTGTGCAAGTCGTTGTATTTCCCCACTGTGAACACCACGGAATCGTCCGCGAACCCACGGTTCAGCGCGTCGCCGCGGCGATGCAGACACAGCTTGACGCCGTCAACGGCAGCCCGAATGAACAAAGATCGGGGCCACCCAGTGTTTAAGGGGATCGATTTCAGCCTCGAAGATTGATGCCGGGGACGCTAAAAGCGACAGGCCCATTTAATGGCCGCTGTGCGGAAAAACGGCCCTCCGCGACGCGTCCTGGCACGGACAGTCCGTATCACTCCCGGCGGAATTGTGTTTCCCGTCCTCAATCGTGGCATGGGCAGACAACTGCTTTGCGGCAAGCCCGACGACTTCGAGGCGTTCGAGGAAATCGTGGCCGAGACTCTCGACAAGTACTCCATGCGAATCTGTGTCACGTCGCCATAAACGCTTCCCTTGACGCCAGCAGATTGACGCGCAGGTCTGGCGATGTTGTGGGTGGCCCAAAGTGCGGGGCGGCGCCTCAGGCAAATTACCTCTTCAACTCCCAGGTCTAGCGAGCCTACCGGGGAAATCATGAAGATACTCCGCACGGCGCAAATTCAGACGATTCGCGTTCCATGCACCGGCGGCCATCTGGCTTGCCCGAGACCCAATTCACACGCCGCTCTGACTCGGGTTCAGAATGTGGTTGTGCGGCTCTGGGAGTGCGTACGACCGACGGAAAGAATTTGACAGGATGAAGAGGATGAAAGGGATAAACAGGATGAAAGGGATGAACAGGATGGAATTGCTCGCCATTCCTGCTCTCGGAATGAGTGCTTGAAATCGAAACATTCCCAATCCACATGATCGAAGGTCGCTTCAGCAATCCTGTCCCTCCTCTTCATTCCTTTCATCCTGTCAAAAAAATGAACGGCCCGCTTGCAGGCTATACTCTGCGCGGTCCGCGTTCAAACATTTTGATGGAGCCGCGAAATCGTCTCGTTTCCGACCGTGCGAGGTCTAGCCGATCCGATCCCGTGTTTGCCACAGCCGGAGCGACACCGCGGAGCGTCGTCGCCACAAAACCGACAGCCCCCCACGGTGGCTGGGTGCTCGTCATCCTGCAACGGAAACGCCTTGAATCTTCCCTGCCACACGTGCCCGGTCGTGCCGGGTTGACGATGATCTCGTCGCGCAAGGGCTGCAAGCAGCCACTGCATCCAACGCCTCAGGTCGCCATCACTGTGCGGCCTGAGCATGAAATGGAAATGGCTTGGCATCAGGCAGTTGCCGGAAAGATCGACAAAGGAGATCGAACGAAACCCGACGCAGGGCGTCGTTCATCGGCGCCACAAAGGCGTCGAAGTTCGCCGGCTCAAGGAATACTACTCGTGGCGATTTCCGCGATCTGGCAACACTGCCGAACGCCTACCGGGGGACGGCTTTATCGGGATACACTTTCAAAAAACGAATTGATCCATCGCATTGCATTCAACGTTCCGATACATGTCCGATTTACGATCTCGCTCTCCAGAAAGATTCAGATCATGAACATCAACGTTCGTCACTCGACCGGAATCCCGAGTCTCGGTTTGGTCGAGCAAGTGGCACGTCGGCTGAGCTTCGCCCTCGAAAGGTTTTCTGATCGGGTGTCCAGCGTGCGGGTTTTCTTGCAGGATGCCAACGGACCGCGTGGGGGGCGCGACTTGACCTGTCGGGTCGTCGCGCGAATTCACGGAATCCGCGACATCGTCATCAAAGACGTTGATCAGAATATCGAGCCGTTGCTCTCCCGGATCGCCGATCGTTTGTTTTCAAATGTGGGGCGTCGTCTCAAACGGCTCCACAACGCACGTCGCCGGATCGCCTGGGATTCGAACGACTCCGTTTGGCGCCGATCGATTTCGCCAGGCTGAGCGCGGCGTCCGAACGGATTGTCGCCGTGTGGCTCGCCGCGGGACTCCGTCCGCTGCATCGGCACGCGACGCGACTTCACCGTTCTCGGTTTCCCCGATTTGGTCGATGAGGATTTTTCGACGAATGGGGAATTGATTAATCGGGTGCGCGGCCTAGAGTTCGAATCAGGGCACCCCTCTAAACCGGGATGGTGAGGTTGAAGCCGCTTAAACAGGATCGATCACTTCGATGAACCATCACGATGCCGACCCAGAGGAGATCGACGGCGGATCAAATCCCCGAGTCAGCTCGCCGCCATTTGTGGTGGGGATCGGGGCGTCGGCCGGCGGACTCGAAGCGTTGGAGAAACTTTTCGAACGAATGCCGGCGGATACAGGAATGGTCTTTGTCGTCATTCAGCATCTGTCTCCCGACTTCAAGAGCCTGACCGACACCCTGCTGGCGCGACGGACCGCGATCCCGATTCGCCAGGCCGAAAACGGGATGCCGGTCGAACCCGACATGTGCTACCTGCTGCCCCCCAGGAAAGACATGATCTTGTCGGACGGCAGGCTGCTGCTGACCGACAAAGAGCCCGCCCCGACGGTCGCCCTGCCGATCGACAGGTTTCTGCGGTCGATCGCTCAGGATGTCGGCGAGCGGGCGGTGGCGGTGATTCTGTCGGGCACCGGCAGCGACGGGTCGCGCGGGATCCGAGACGTTCACGCCGCCGGCGGACTGGTCGTTGCGCAGGCACCGGAAACCGCGAAATTCGATGGCATGCCCAAAAGTGCCGTCGCGACGGGAGCGGTCGACTTCGCACTCGCTCCAGAAGAGATCCCCGCAGCCCTGTTGCGACACGCCGAACACCCCGGACATCGCGAACCGCCGGATGGACTGGCAGACACTCCTCTCCCCGCGGGACTCGACACCATTTTCGGACTGTTGCGGGACGCGAGTGGAATCGATTTCGCCTCTTATAAACCCGAAACGGTGCGGCGGCGCATCGAGCGCCGGCTGGGTTTGCTGAATGTGCCGAGCGTCGACGAATACGCCGACCGACTGATCGCGAATCCGGCCGAGGTGAACCGGCTCTACAAGGATCTGCTGATTGGAGTGACCCGGTTTTTTCGCGATCCGGAAGCGTTTGAACTGCTTCGGCGGGAAGTGATCCCGGGGCTGGTTGGCGCTTTGGGGCGCGACGACGATTTCCGCGTCTGGGTTGCCGGGTGCGCCACGGGGGAAGAAGCGTATTCAATCGCGATGATCGTCCAGGAGTGTCTCGACGAACTTCCGCGAAACGTCGCGGTGAAGATCTTCGCGACCGATGCGCACCGGGCCTCGCTCGACATCGCCGGCGTCGGCCTGTACTCGGCGGAATGCGTCGCCGCAATGCCCCCCGACCGCCTGCACAGGTTTTTTGTTCCCCGAGGGGACGCCTTCCAGGTTTCGCCCGAGCTGCGCAAGCAGGTGGTCTTCGCGCAGCACAATCTACTGAAGGACGCGCCGTTCACCCGACTCGACCTGATTGTCTGTCGAAATCTGCTGATTTACTTTCTGCAGCCCGCCCAGAAAAAAGTGTTGTCGCTGTTTCACTTCGGACTGAAGACTGGCGGGGTGCTGTTTCTGGGACCAAGCGAGAGCCCCGGGGAAATTGCCGACGAGTTCGACACGATCAACGCTCGCTGGAAGTTCTACCGAAAACGGCGGGACGTGCGACTGCCGACGGATGTGCGGCTTCCCGCACCGATCGCGGCGAATCCGTTGGGGGGAGCCGGCACCCGTTCCGCAGGCGCGTCGGCCGCGCCCTCCGATGCGCCGATGGCCGCCGTTCTTGACATGTTGCTTGACGAGTGCCTGACCCCGAGCCTGCTGGTGAACGATCGTCGCCAGGTCGTGCGAACGTTCGCCGGCGCAAGCCGCTTTTTCGACGTTCGCGACGGCTGGTTTTCGGCTGACCTGCTCGACGCGATCCGCCCGGAACTCCGACCGGTGCTGGCGGGAGCCATTCCCCGGGCGCTGTGCGAATCGACTCCCGTGACCTTCAAGGGCTTGCCGGTCCGTCTGCCGGAAGGGGATCGTGTGATTGACGTCCGGGTCAAACCGCTGCGTTCGAAGCGCTCGAACGACTCGTACGCACTGATCACATTGACGGAGAACGGGGGGCCGATCTTGTCGGCGGCGGCCCGCGAAATCGACCTGGGAGAGGCGTCTCACGAACACCTGCTGGCGCTCGAGGCGGAACTGCGGTCGGCCCGGGAGAGTCTGCAGGCGACCATTGAAGAACTGGAGACGAGTAACGAAGAGTTGCAGGCGACGAACGAAGAACTGACCGCGTCGAACGAAGAACTCCAAAGCACGAACGAGGAGCTGCACTCGGTCAACGAAGAGCTGTACACGGTGAATGGCGAGTACCAGAAGAAGATCGAAGAGCTGACCGAACTTTCGTCCGACATGGAGAATCTGCTCGCCAGCACCGAGATTCATACGATCTTCCTCGACCGCGACCTGTGCGTGCGAAAATTCACACCCAAGGTCGCCGACACTTTTCATCTTCTGCCCCACGACGTCGGACGCCGGATCGACCATTTCACGCACACGATCGACCACCCCAATCTGCTTGAGGACCTGAGCGCGGTCCTCGCCGACGGGAATCCCATCGAGCGGCAGGTGCGGGATCGTCGAGGGAACTGGTCGCTGCTGCGGGTCTTGCCGTACCGCGCGGGACTGTCCATCAACGGTGTCGTTCTGACCCTCATCGACATTGGGCGCGTAAAGCAGGCCGAAGCCGATACCCGGCGAAAAGACGACCAACTCGCCGGCATCCTGCGAAACTCGCCGAACTGTGTGCTCATCAAGGATCTCACGGGACATTACGTTCTGGCGAATGAGGCGTTCCGAAAGCTGGTCGGGTGCGATCCGGTGGGAAAGAGGGCTCACGACCTGTTCCCGGCCGACGTGGCGGAAACCCTGGTCGCACTCGACGCCGCCGTGCTCGAACAACAGGCTCCGGTTGAGTCCGAAGTGGTCATCCCCCAGCCGGATGGACCGCACACCTATTTGTCGATCATGTTCCCCATCCGGAATTCGGCGGGCGAGATGACCGGACTGGGAGGGGTGCGGACCGACGTCACGCAACTCAAACAGGCCGAATGCGACGCGCGCGAGGCGGTCGCTCAGCGGGACCGGTTTCTGGCGGTCTTGTCGCACGAGTTGCGAAACCCGCTCGCCGCCGTCGTGAACGCGACCGCGGTCATCGCGCGGGCCGGTCCGGAATCGCTGCAGGCACAGGAATGGTTTCCGATCATCGAGCGGCGAACGGGACACATGGCCCGACTGCTGGACGATCTGCTCGACGTGGCCCGGATCGCCCAGGGAAAGATCGAGGTACGCAAGTCGGTGTTTGACTTCGGCGCCACGGTGGGAGACGTTCTGGAGGAAGTGGGTCCGGCGTTTGTTGAACGGGGGCTGAGGCTGACCGTCGACCGTCCCGCCGGTCCGTTGATGGTTCTAGGGGATCCCGCCCGGCTGCAACAGATTCAGGTCAATCTGTTGATGAACGCGGCGAAATATACCCCCGAGGGGGGTGAGGTCTGGTACTCCCTGGGGGCCGAGGGATCCGAGGCGGTCGTCCGGGTCCGGGACACCGGGGTCGGCATGACCCCGGAGCTGCTCGCTCAGGCGTTTGATCTGTTCGTACAGGCGGACGAGACTCTGGACCGTTCGAACGGCGGAATGGGAGTCGGCCTGACGCTGGTTCGGGCGATCGTCGAGCTGCACAACGGACGCGTGTCGGCGCTCAGCGACGGCCCAGGGCGGGGCAGCGAATTCGTGATCTGGCTCCCGCAGGCAAGAGCCGCCCCCCAGCCTTGGCCGAACGGTCCGCCAACACGGCCGACCGAACCGACGCCGATTGGATTCACGCGGCCGCGGCGAGTCCTCGTGGTCGAGGATGATCCCGACATTCGGGAATCGCTCCGTGCGATTCTGACACTGGACGGGCACCAGGTGACGACGGCTGACAACGGGGACGCGGCCCTTGATTTTCTCCAGCGGGCTCCACTGCCCGATGTGGCGCTGGTCGACATCGGCATTCCGGGATTGAGCGGTTACGAACTGGCACGCAAAATCCGGGCCGGGTGGGCCGACCGGATGCGTCTGATCGCACTCACCGGATACGGCCGACCTGGTGATCGCGAGGCTGCGTTCGAGGCGGGGTTCGATGAACACATCACCAAGCCGTTCCACCCCCGCGAACTCAATGTGCTGCTGCAGGCTCACGCACTTTCAGCAGAGGGGGGAAGATGAATGAACAGCGACTCGTAAGAGCCTCGAAATTCGAGTCGGAATTTTCTTGACATTCAATTCTGGCGCCTGGAGAATCCTTTCGTTTTCCTCTGCGGCGCGATTCTGTTCGCGCCCTCACCATTTGGGAATGGAGACCCGCCATGCTTGTTCTGTCCCGCCGCGTCGACGAGAAGATTGTCTTCCCCGCGATCGGTCTTACGGTCCACCTGCTGCGTATCAAGGGGAATGTCGTACGCATCGGAATCGACGCACCTCCCGAGCTTGTCGTACTTCGACAAGAACTAGAGAAGTCCGGTGTTCGTCCGCAGTCAGCGGCGACCCGCTCTGGCACCCACGAGATTTGCAACCGTCTCAGCAAGATCTCGCTGGGGCTGCACCTGTTCCAGAAGCAGCGAGAGGCCGGAATGCTCGCCGCGGCCGACGAAACCCTGGCCAGAGTCTTCAGTGGTCTGGAAGCGCTCGACCGCGACGCCGTCGGAGCCCTTGTTCAGGGAGGTCCGGAAAAGCGCGGCGACCGACCGGCCCGGGCTCTGCTGGTCGAAGACGACCCGAATGAGCGGGAACTGCTGGCCGGCCTGCTGGGGATGAACGGCTGCGACTGCGCAACCGCCGCTGACGGGATTGAGGCGCTCGATTATCTCGCCTCGCACGAGCGACCCGACGTCGTGCTGCTCGACATGATGATGCCGCGGTGCGACGGTCCCTCGACCCTGCGGGCGATTCGGTCGCAACCGCGGCTCGCCGACCTCAAAGTCTTCTGCGTCAGCGGTACACCCCCGCAGGATCTGGGGGTTGCGACCGGGCCGGGGGGGATCGACGGCTGGTATTCGAAGCCACTCAATCCGCGCACGCTCTGGGATGCAATCTGCGGCAGCATTTCGGTCTCGGGCGTGAAAGTCTGATTGAACCGCCGCGGGAATTCGTACCGGACCCCTCAGGGATCGAGCCGGGTGAAGAACGCCCCAGGGACGGGGCCACCTGCGGGCCAATTTTCGAACGCAGCCGGTGTGTTCAAGTCGGCGTGCCTTTTCCATCCTCTGAAAGTCGCGAAATGGCAGAGTTCTTCACTCCCGAGTCGCTGGCCGCCCTGCTGACCCTGACATCGCTGGAGGTCGTGCTCGGAATCGACAACGTGGTCTTCATCGCGATTCTCGCGGGGAAGCTCCCCGTCGACCAGCGAGACAAAGCGCGGCAGTTGGGGCTGTTGCTCGCCGTCGTTTCCCGGGCGATCCTCGTGCTGGCGATCGGCTGGGTGATGCGACTGAACGAGCCCTGGTTCACGGTCTTGGAGACGCCGTTCTCCGGCAAGGACCTGATTCTCATCCTGGGGGGCTTGTTTCTACTGTTCAAGGCGACTTATGAGATTCACCGCAAGACCGAACATTCCAACCCCGACGCCGCTTCCGCAAGTCCCGGTCTCTCGCTAAACGGCGTTCTGGCCCAGATTCTGATGGTCGACGTGGTCTTTTCGCTTGACTCGGTGATCACGGCGGTCGGAATGACCGAAGGTTTGGAGAATCCCCTGCCGATCATGCTGGCCGCAATTTTTATATCCGTGGCCGTCATGCTGGTCTTTTCCAAGGCGATCGTCGATTTCATCGAGCGACATCCGGCGATCAAGATTCTGGCGCTTTCGTTTCTGCTCTTGATCGGCACTTTGCTGGTCGCGGAGGGGTTTCACCAGAAGATCCCCAAAGGCTACGTCTACTTCGCCATGGCGTTCTCTTTGGCGGTCGATCTGCTCCAGATGCGGGCGGAGCGGCGCCGCTGAAGCCGACTTTCCGCACATCTCGATTTCAATTTCTTCGAATTTTTGTCCGGGTTCCAGCCAGTTGGCGGATTCGGGGGACGGAAAAGGGGACAGGTCCATTTAATGGCCCATGGCGGCGACCGACCTCCGCGGAACAGCGCCACAGAAAAGAGGGGGCAGAGTGAGTTTCAAGACTTCTACGGTCTTCCCGACGGTCGCAAACAGGATTCCGGTCCCAAACCCTGAGCGGCAGGACGCGTCCAGTCGTCGTTGCCGAACGGCCGACCACGGAGCACCGAACGACGCAATCGCTGCAAGTCGCCGATGGAGAGCGGCTCGTTGACACGCTCCCACCACGCGGCACCTCGCGGCACCGGCGTGCCACGCCAGAGCAGCGGGTCATCAGCGGACAAGCAGCCGGACAGGGAGACTGTCACACGATACTCCGCACGGCGCACAATCAGACGATTCGCGTTCCATGCACCGGCGGCCATCTGGCTTGCCCAAGACCTGATTCATCCACCCCTCCGACTCGGGTTCAGAATGTGGTTGAGCGGCTCTGAGAGTGCGTACGACCGACGGAAAGAATTTGACAGGATGAAGAGGATGAAAGGGATGAAATTGCTCGCCATTCCTGCTCTCGGAATGAGTGCTTGAAATCGAAACATTCCCAATCCACACGATCGAAGGTCGCTTCAGCAATTCGTGTCCATCCTCTTCATCCCTTTCATCCTGCAAAAAAATGAATGGCCCGCTTGCAGGCTATACCCTGCGTGGTCCGCGTTGAGACATTTTGATGGAGCCGCGAAATCGTCTCGTTTCCGACCGTGCGAGGTATAGACGATCCGGCCGCGTGTTTGCCACAGCCGGCTGTGGTTCCGCTTCGCTGGAACCACAACCGGAGCGACGCCGCAGAGCGTCGTCGCTACAAAACCGACAGCTCCCACGGTGGCCCGGTGATCGTCGTCCTGCAATGGAAACGCCTTGAATCCTCCCTGCTACACGTGCCCGATCGTGCCGGAATGGCGATGATCTCGTCGTGCCAAAGAGATCGACCGAAACCCGACGCTGGGCGTCGTTCATTGCCGTCACAAAGGCGTAGAATCCCGCCGGCTTGTGGAACACCGCCTCGCGGCGGTTCCCGCGATTCAAAGCGTGATAGACCGTCCCGCCAACAAGTGGCTCGAGCGGTCCGTGGCATCCTCGCAGGGGAGCCGACGCGAGTTTCCAAGTCAAGAACGCGCTCTGTCCCCCTTTTTGCCCCCGACTACAATGGACTGCGTTGCACGGTCGATCGAAGGACCTGCCGCCTCAGAAACCCGTTGTTCACCTCTGAAAGCTACCAGGATACAGCGAATGGATCGTCGAAAATTCCTCGTGAGCGGGGCCACGGCATTCGCCGGGCTGGGGGTGCGTCAGGAAATTCTTGCTGCGGAGCCTCGGTTCCAACCAGTGCCCCTGCGGCTGTCGAGCGACGCCGTTTCGCCGGGAACGGGAATCGTCTTGTGGGACACGCACGAAAAGGTCGAGACCGACGCGATTCAACTCGAGTATTCGTACATGAAGTATGACGACGTCATCACCGGTCGAGACAACTACGACTGGACTGCCGTCGACAAGAAACTCGACTCCATCGCGGGTCGCAGGCACCAGGCGATTCTGCGATTCTACGACACGTACCCCGGCCAAAAGACGACCGTCCCGGCTTACATCAGGAATCTGCCCGATTACCGCGAGACGCGCGCGAAGAGCGAGGGGCGGCCAACCAGTTTTCCCGACTGGTCACACGGCGAGTGGCGTCGCTGTCTGCTGGCGTTCTTTGCGCGGTTCTCGGAACGCTATGATCGGGATCCCCGTCTGGCGTTCCTGCAGGTCGGGTTTGGACTGTGGTCTGAGTATCACATTTACGACGGCCCGTTCAAGCTGGGCAAAACGTTTCCCTCGATGGAGTTCCAGCAAGAGTTTCTGAGGCATCTCGCAGATGTTGTTCGAACGACACCCTGGATGATCTCGGTCGACGCTGCCAGCGACGAAGTCTCACCGATTACGCGGCACGCCGATCTCCTGTCGCTCAATTTTGGAGTCTTCGACGATTCCTTTCTGTGCAAAGTCCATCGGAAAGAGAACGAACCCAATTGGAACGCCTTGGATCGTGAACGCTGGAAGCGGGCTCCCGCCGGGGGAGAGTTCAGTTACTACACCCCGCGCGATCAGAAAGAGGCGCTGGCGACCAATGGCCCGTATGGCGAGTCGTTCGAGAAGGCTGCGGCGCGCTTTCACATCTGTTTCCTTATTGGAAGCGACCAGCCGAGCTATCGGTCGATGGACCGCATTCGAGAGGCGGGTCGCGCGTGCGGCTACCGTTTCGAAGTCACGAGGTTCGAAACCGACGGCCACCAGACTCGCGTCACAGTGAAGAACACCGGTGTTGCACCCTGCTATTTCGACATGTACGTCAGCCTGGACGGCCAGCGCAGCCAGACCAGTCTTCGCCACCTGTTGCCGGGAGATGATCGAGTGAGCGTGATCGATCGACCGCCGGGGGGGAAGCCTCCGCAGATTGAGGCGGATCGGCTGGTCGCCGGTCAGAAAATCCCGTTGCAGGCGAATCTAAACGCCTGAAACGACGTCGACAGGCGTGATCGCGCAGGCACAGAAATGGGGGACTCAGTGAGTTTCAAGACTTCTTCGGTCGTCCTGGCGATCGCAAACAGGATTCCAGGCCAAAAGCCTGGGCGGCAATTTGGATGGAAGCCCCCACGAGGCTCCAAGTCAAGAACGCGCTATGTCCCCCTTTTTGCCCCCGAAATTTCACTTCGGCGGCGTGTAGGGGTCAGGTGTGCCGGGATCGGTGACCGGGTGGTTCCGCGTGCTCAACTCGAAATTCGCGATCATCTTCGTCAACGGCTCGACGGCCCAAGTGTTTTCGACAGTCACCGGGTATTCTACGTTGCGATCAAGGAGAGGTTCTAGAGCTTCGGCGTGCCGAGCTTGAGCGACGGCGTGAACCAGTCCCGCTGCTCGTTGAACAGGTGCAGCTTCCAATTTCGCCACTTCACAGCCTGAAGGCGGTCCGCGCAGAAAAGCAGGATGCCTTCGCGGTTTGTGGTCTCCTTCTTACCGAGCAGGAAATCGGTCTGGTCCACACCGTCGATCGGCCGGTCTTGCAGCACGGGAGCGCCGGCGAGCTTGGCGAATATCGTGAAAGTGTCCATCTCGTGGACGATCTCATTGCTCACGCGGCCGGGGACGGCAAAGGGGACAGGGTGCGTCGGCGTGAGCCGGAGGAGATTTGCGAATGAAAGAGACGTACAAGGTAAGACCTAGCCAGTCGCCTTGGCCCCGAGTGATGCGGTTCGTCGGGCAACCGGCAGGGCGAAGCGTTCATAGGGGTACAGGCTCCGTGCGCTGCGCCGTCGCAGCCAACGCGGCCGCCAACTGCCATGGGACAAGTTCTCGGAGCCTTCCAAACGCTGGCTGCCGACGCCGAAAATCCTCCATCCGTATCCGAATGTGCGGTTTGCCAGTCAACCTCCGAGGTAAGAACCGTATGCGGTAGTCCCGTACGTACTGGTCTGTGCGGGGGGCGGGCAGCAATGCCCGTCCCTACCGCGTCTCCATTTCGTGCGGTGCACGGTCGTCGTCGGCAGGCTGCGGGCGATTGACGTTTTCGATCCACCGCCACGGGCGGGGCAACGGCCGGGCGCTCAATTGTATCCGCTGTTCCGTTATCCCGTATCCCGTGAACCCGTCGCTCCCTTCGTGACCGTAAGTCAATAAATGGACCTGTCCCCTTTAGCGTCTCCCCCTTTAGCGTCTCAAAGGGCACAACCAACCGAATCTCCCCACGTCGATCGGCCCTGCCTCCGCAGTGGCTCCGAAGTGGCTCTGCCACGCCATTTCGCAACTCCACCCGGTTTCGGAGTCGTTGTCGATCCCCGCGCGACACGTCGTTTCACAAACGTTGTTAAACTACGAGCGACTCCCATTGAGACATTCCGAGCGCGAAACCCCGGCCCCCTTGCCGAGCAGGCGAATCAGAGCGAAGGCTATACTCCACGCGGCCGAAAACGCGACAATGAATCCGAGCCAGGTGGCGGGTGGCTGTGTAGAAACGACGCTCCGCGGCGTCGCTCCGGTCGTGGTTCCCGCGAAGCGCGAAGCCGAACCACAACCGGCTTTGGCAAACACCCGGACCGGTAACGAATTCTTCAAAACTCGAAAAATGACTAACAGATTCTGTGCGCTTCACGATTCTGGAGTCGTTTTGATGGTAGCGATGTTAAATCGCGACACCACTTGAGTTCGTCTGGTTCCTGGAGTTCTATTGAGAGCAGCGGCCCCCTGATTTGTCGTTGCGTTCGCGACTCCTGACGAAGAAGCAGCTAGAAGAGGTAGCCCAATGAGTATGTTTGAGAGCTGGAAACCCGAGGATCTGCCACCGCGGTACGACGGAAAGTTCGACATCACCGACTCGGGTCAATGGGGTATTGACTCTGGCCGAACCCGGTGGCGGGTTGTATGCAAGCAGTGTGGCGAGGAGTTGCATCCAGCAACGACGGACCCGTCATTTTGCATAAAGACACATGAGTGTCCCATGGAGAATGCCACTGAGATTCACTGATAGAATGGAGACATAGCTCAACTGGTCAGAGTGCCGACGGTTGCGGGTTCGAGTCCCGTTGTTCTCACCTAAGGAGTGATCAGGGTTTGATCCGACCGAGGTCCAGGTCTATCACTGCATCAACTCCACGAGACCCCCCACACCCCATTCGGCTCGGGGGCTGTCGGTTTAGGAGATCGGGTAGCGTGTTTGCCACGCCGGATTGAGGTTTCGCTCTGCGGGAACCACAATCTGAGCGACGCTACGAAGCGTCGTCGCTGCAAAACGGACAGCCTCCGAGCCGGATGGGGTCTTGGGACGCGAATCGTTCTATTTGACGCCGTGCAGTGCATATCCACGGTCGACGACGGCCAGGCGATCCGCCTGGGACATTGCATGAGAGGTGATCAGGAACTCAGGCACCACGTGCTGTCTCGGTCACCTGCGGCTCGATTGTGGCGAGACGTTATCACCGGCCTGAAATGCGGCACTTGGCGAAAAATGGTCATTGCCAATCTGCAGCCGACTCAAGTATCCGATCAGGGAGCCGAGTTCGGTGGTTGATGAGGCCAGCTCGGCGAAAACACCTAGACATATGGCCAAATGTCCGTCTGCCGCCGCCTGTTGTAGCGTGGATTCCCAATCTTGCCATCCCATCTCCAGCTTGATCAGCGACCACAGCACTGAGGGGCCAACGGCAGTGATCACGGCGGTCGACCCGGAACGGCTTCACGTGAACCGGCCGGATCGCCGCGCAGGTCGTCAATCACTTCGGCGACAGAGACATCGGCCCAAGGATGGCCCGTCAGTGCATCGCGCGAGGATGTCCGCCAGGCAGTCATCGCCTGATTCCATTTGGCCTGATTGACGACCCGACGTCCCACCAGAATGGTCGCAGTTTCATCGAATTCGAGCGGCAAAAGGGGTCAGACAAAGTTCCCCCGCACCGGATTCCGCTCGACGTAACGCATGGAGATCAGCAGATGTTCGTCGCTTTGTATCGGGAACGACTTGAAGCGACCCTGGTACAGGTGTCCGGTTCCGCCGGTCCCATAGTGCGAGTGAAACCGCATCGTGTGTCACACCGACAGCCGCCGGAAGAACTCGCTGACCTGATCGTCGGTAGTCGGCCGCGCCAGAAAGTGCCAGTGATTCCGCATCAGGACCATCGCGTGGATCGGCAACGGGACGATCTCCCAGGTTTCGTCGATCACCCGCAGAAACGCGTCGTAATCCTCAGGCTTCTCGAAGATCGTCAGACGCGCCACCGCTCGGTTGAGTATGTGGACCACGTCTTCCTGTGACTCCTTCTGTCCGGCCAAGCAGGTCCGGCTGAGCCGGCTGGCCAACCCGGTTGCTCAAAGAGACCGTCGATGCGTTACCGGAACGGCGTCTTCCTCCGCCGAGGCGTGGCTTGCGAAGCGGAACGCCATTGAAGACGATGACGCTCGGCCGATTCTGGACCGAGTTCCGAACATTCGCGTGAGCGACGACTGTCCTTCCCATGAGCATCAATCTCGGCATCATCGACCAGCGGGTGCGAAAACTGGCGGAAGACCTTGCGCCGGAGTTCGCCGCTCGACTGAATCTCAAGAACGACGAGAATAAGCTGCGGTCCGTCGCGTTCGTGCTTCTTGTCGTGCAGACGACGCTGTTCTTGCCCCGCGAAGACGCCCTCGAATGCTTGACCGAGGGGGGCAATGATTTTGGAATCGATGCGATTCATCTCAGCGACGTCGAAGACGGTGAATTCATCGTCACGCTCTTTCAGGGGAAATACAAACACGATCTATCAGGCGAAAGTGGCTTTCCTCAATCGGGAATTGAAAAGATGGTTCAGGCCGTTCGTTACCTGTTTGATCCGAATTCCGTGCTGACGGTGAATCCGGCCCTCGCCAGGCGGATGGAAGAGATCCGCTCTCTCGTTCGAGACGGATTGATTCCGGGTGTCCGCGTGATTCTGTGCAACAACGGCGTGAAATGGAACGACGTCGCGCAAGAGGTGATCGATCGGTCGGGGTTTCCCAAAAATCAAGTGAGTTGGGAGTATGCAAATCACGACGACGTTGTTCGTCTATTGCAAGCGGTCAAGCCGGTCAACGACACCTTGCGACTGGCCGGAAAGGCGATTGTCGAAGACTTCGACTATTGCAGGGTGCTCGTGGGAAAGATGCCTGTGCGGGAGGTTGCTGAACTGTTCAACCGCCATGGCGACCTGTTACTGGAACGCAACGTCCGCCGATTTCTGGGTTTGTCGGGAAATCGAGTCAACCAGGCAATTTCCGCAACACTGTCAAATCACAAAGAGAGTCCACAGTTCTACTTCTACAACAACGGCATCACGATTGTCTGCCACAAATTCGCCTACAACGCGCTGCAGTCCGATAATTTCCAGGTTCGCGTCGACGGGTTGCAGGTGATCAACGGGGGACAGACCTGCAAGACAATTCAACAGACCTTAGCCAATGAGGCACGCCAGCCACGATTGCGCCCTTTTCTAGCCGAACTGGAAGCAAGTCTCGAGAAGGCGTTTGTTCTTGTTCGAGTGTACGAGCTTCCGACCGGTTCCGACCCACTGGTGCATAGCATCACCTACGCCACGAACAGTCAGAACCCGGTTGATCTGCGAGACCTGAAATCCAACGACCCGGCGCAGGTCAGCCTCGAAACGGCGATCGGGGCGCTCGGCTACAGGTACCATCGGCACCGCGCGGGGGGCGTTCTCAAATCGAACGACATCAGCAGTGCGACGGCGGCCGAAGCGATCTTGTCTGTCTGGCGACAACGACCGCACCAAGCGAAGTTCCAGAGCCGGGAGCATTTCGGGAAACTCTACGACCTGATCTTTTCCCCCACTCTCAACGCAGCCCAGGTCATCATAGCGGCATTAATCTACAGGTTCGCGGAAAACAAGCGACGACGCCCACCGACGAACACACCCGACTTCGTCGCGTATGGATCGTGCTTTCTGGCGATGCGCATGGGAAAGCACCTGCTCACCGATCTCAACATCACGATGGAAGAGCTCAATCACAGAGACTTCGACGCCGCGAACGCACTCTGGAATGCGAAGTCCGAAACGTACTTTGACCAGGCCGTCATCGATGTCGACGCGGCCCTCAAGAAACTCTACGGCGGCCAGAAAATCTCACTGCAGCGACTCTCGGCGACATTTCGTCGCGGTGATCTGATCGAAGAACTCGCGTGAGGGAACTCTCGACCGCAAGCGTCTGTTGAAGTGGAATGCCGATTTTCCGCACTGCGGTCAATAAATGGACCTGTCCCCTTGAGCGTGTTATTCCGCCAAGCCCGTGAAGCTGGTCATTGACGCCCATTGACCATTTCCCGAATCGCGGCCAGCCAGATTCCTTCGTTCGCTTCATAGGTTCCTTCGCCTGTCAGTTTGGGCATGTCGGGTCGGCCGGCGTGGTGCAGGGCCACGACCTGCCACTGATCGTTGAAGATGGGACTGCCCGAACTCCCCGGTTGAGTCGGCGTGCGGTAGTGGACCCGGGGGTCGACGAAGTCCAGCAGTTCGTTGTCGTTCAGCGACAGCGACAGAACCGCACCAAATGGATAGCCGATTGCGTACAGGCGTCCGGGGAATTCGCGGTCGATCGGATCAAACACCAGGGGGCACGGTTTGACCTCGAGATTCGGGGCGTCAATTCGCGCAATCGTGAAGTCGAGTTGAAACGGATCGGAGGTCGCCAGGATCTCCTGGACCGGGTACGGACCGTGCCCGCCCTTCTCGCCATATTCGAACCGCAGGAACGCTTCGTCTTTCGACAGGGCGGCGGGGTTCTTCTTTTCTCCCAAAACGTGGGCGTTGGTGACGATCAACAATTCGTCATTCCAATCGGCTTTCAAATCCCCCCCGCGAATCACAAACCCCGTTCCCAGTCCACGACCCGTCCGGTTTTCAAACCGCGCCACGGAATGACAGAGTTCCAGCCCCTTGAGATACCATTCCAGCGTCTTGGGACCGTCGGCACCAAACACCTTCTCCTGACCGGGAAGTGAGAGCTCCTTGGAGAGTTCTCGCGTCGCCGCGACCGAGGCCGGGTCGACCAGAACCTGTCCCCCTTGCTGTCGCAACAGCCGGGCTTCCAACAACGACAAGAGCTGACGCCCGTGTTCCGTACTCTTGTCCATCCGCCACACCTGCGTCAACTGACGCAGGGCGCTGGTCAGTTCAAAAGCGTCGGCGCTCGGGTCGGCGGAGTAGTCGCGGGCCCACTTCATCGCCTGGTCGTGTCGCCCCAGCGCGATGCACGCTTCCATCGCGGTGGCCCTGTCCCAGTTGTCGGCTCCACTCCCGGTCCCGCGCTTTTCAATGATCGCGAGAATTTCTCGCGCCAGATCTCTGAATTTGCGACGCCCCGCGACGGAGATCCCATCGCGCTCGGCACGCGACAACAGCGCGACCAGATTGATCCCCTGCCAGAGCGATGCCTCGGGCGATTTCTGGTAGACCGCACCGTACGCGTCGAGGGAATGGTACAGGTAATCGGGATCCCCCGACTGCATGAACCACTGCTTGTAACCGCGTCCCAGCAGCCCCAGCACTTCCATCCGCTCGGGCGATTCCCGCATATGGACCAGCGACTCGCGGGCCATCGCGACTCCCGCCGCGATGTGTCCCTCGTCGATCAGCGCCTGAATGTATTGTCGCCGGATCTGGGGCGAGTCCTGGCCCAGCTCAAGAAACGCGTCGGCGACCAGCAGGATCTGGGGGAAATGCCGTTTCCGCCGCAGCAGCGATAATGTCCGCTGGCAGAATTCCAAAGGGGGCACCCATCCGAGCAGCCGAATCGACGACGCGAGCCGCTGGCACAGGGCGCCGACCTCCGCCCGTTCGAAGTTGTTGACCGCCTTGGTCAGTTGCGTCAAAAACGCGCGGGGTCGGAAGGATTCGTTGGAATTCCTCGCCTGCGGTGGATTCACCAGAATCGCCCTACTCAAGTTTGGGATGGGGAGCATCGGTCTTGCCCCGCGCGTAAGTCTCCGTCATTTTTCTGAGTCGTTCCGTCATTTCCGGCGTCACCAGAGACCGATCCAGCCGCCACCGCCAATTCCCCTCGGGAGTTCCCGGAATGTTCATCCGGGCTTCTGTTCCCAGTTCCAGCAGATCCTGGATCGGTACGACGCACCGGTCGGCGACCGACGCGAACACCGCCCGGGCCATGTCCCACGCGATTTGCGAACCGTCCCGGTCGAGGTACTCTCGCGCCCGTAGCCGTTCCGCTTCCCACAACTCGACCGAGTCCTTTGGCCCGGGAACCGCTTCGTACCAGCCGCGGGTTGTGTCGTTGTCGTGCGTCCCCGTGTAGGCCACGCAGTTTTTCACATACGTGTGCGGCCAATGACAGCTTGTCCCGGATTCGTCGCCGAACGCGAATTGCGCCACGCGCATCCCCGGCAATCCCAGTCCGTCCCGCAGTGCCTCGACTTCCTGTGTGATCAGTCCCAAATCCTCGGCGATGATCGGCAATGTCCCCAACCGGTCTTTGAGCGTGTGGAACAGCGACTCCCCCGGGCCGGGAACCCAGCGTCCGATCTGGGCAGTCTCGGATTCCGCGGGGATCTCCCAATACGCCTGAAAACCGCGGAAGTGATCGATTCGCAGCAGATCGACGAAATGCAATGTGGATCGAACGCGGTCGACCCACCAGCCATACCCCTGCTCGGCGAGACGATCCCAACGAAACAGCGGATTCCCCCAGCGCTGTCCGGTCTCGCTGAAGTAGTCGGGGGGAACCCCGGCGACCACCGTGGGAGTGCCCGATTCGTCAAGTTGGAACAGATCCTGCCGGGCCCAGACGTCGGAACTGTTGTGCCCGACGAAAATGGGAACGTCTCCCAGAATCTGCACGCCGCGTTCATTGGCGTACCGGCGGAGGGTCTGCCACTGTTTGAAAAACTGCAGTTGCCCGAACTGATGAAACCCAAAGTCGTTCGCGAAATCGCGTTTGGCGATTTGCAGCGCGTCGTGATGGCGGGCCCGCCATTCGATCGGCCAGCCGGTCCAGTCGTCGGCGGTGTGGTTGTCGCGCAGCGCCATGAACAGCGCGTAGTCGTCGAGCCACCACGCATGCTCGGCCCCGAAATCCCAGAGTTCGCGACGTTCCGGTTCCGACCGCTCTTGGAACCGTCGCCAGGCGA
This sequence comes from Planctomicrobium piriforme, assembly GCA_945860955.1. Classification (GTDB taxonomy): domain Bacteria; phylum Planctomycetota; class Planctomycetia; order Planctomycetales; family Planctomycetaceae; genus UBA10511. The sequence continues at coordinate 2,842 of CAMATH010000081.1, read as the reverse complement.
GCCGCAACAGCTTGGCGCGCCAGGGACCGATCGATTCAAAATCGACACAATCGACCGGGGAAGCGGGGCAGTTGTCGATGTCGGTCCATTCGAGCAGGCCGTCGGCGACCAGTTGCTCGGGACTGATCAGCAACGGGTTGCCGGCGAATGCGGAATAAGCCTGGTAGGGGGACGCTCCGCAAGCGGGGGGGCCGAGGGGAAGGATCTGCCAGATCGACTGGCCGGCACTGACCAGCCAGTCGACAAAACGGAAGGCATCGCTTCCCAGATCGCCCACCCCCCAAGTGCCGGGCAAAGAGGTGATATGCAGCAAGACCCCTGCCTGCCGGCGGGATGATTGAACGGATGACATGAGACGGGTGGATTCCACTGGGAGTGAGCGCTCGATCACTCCATGTTCGTGGAACCGCAGGGGCGGAGTCAACGGCAGTGATTCGTGGGAAACGGAATATCTCGGGTTTTCCGTTGAATTGGCCGCGTATCATCCATCCGATCCCAGATGCGGCGCGGGAGTTTGGGCTACCCGAGTCGGGTAAAAGGGCGTAGACTCATTCTCTTGATTCGTCACGATGTCACCCTTTCAACGCGACCTCGCGGACTGGTCCCCCTGAGTGGCTGGCCGCGAGACAAAACGGAGTTGCTCTCATGCGCGCGATTCGGAAATCGCTGGTGTTCACCGTCAGTTTCGTGGCGGCTGCATTCCTGATGTGGCCCCTCTTCCTGCATGGACAGGAAGGGAAGGCGAAAACCGGTGCCAAGGCCCGACCGGCGGCCAGCAAGTACACCGAGGCCGACTGGCCGACCTTGGTCACGCGTAAAAAAGAGTTCCTCAAGAAGATTGACAAACTCAAAAAGCAATTCGACGACTCAGACAACGACGCCCGCCAGAAGCTGGCCAAGGAGTTTCAAGGGATGCAGCAGGAGTTTGTCAGTGATGTACAGCGGGGCATGATCGACCTGGCCCCCAAGATCTACGCCAAAGATCCTACCGACGTCGACGCGGCGGAAATTGTGGTCGCCGAGGCGTTTCAGGAGAACAAATACCGCCAGGTGATTGAAATGGTCGGGCAGGTGACCAAGGCGGGGAAGAAGAGCGCTCCGCTGCTGACTTTCTTGGGGATTTCCCAATTCGCGACCCACGACTTCATCACGGCGGAGAAAACTCTGCTGGCGGCCCGCAAGGCGGACGAAAACGTGTTTCCCCTGATTGGCGGCCCATTCCTCGAAGCCTGCGAAAGCTACGTCGACTACTGGACTAAAGAGCAGGATATCCGGGCAAAAGAGAAACAGGCCAACGATCTGCCGCAGGTGGTGTTCAAAACCAACAAGGGGGACATTGTCATTGAACTGTACGAAAACGAAGCTCCCAATACGGTCGCCAATTTCATCAGTCTGGTCGAGAAGAAAAAGTACGACGGCATCAAGTTTCACCGGGTGATTCCGAACTTCATGGCACAGGGGGGAGACCCGAACACCCTGGACGATGACCCGCAAAATGACGGTCAGGGTGGCCCGGGCTACAGCATTCCCTGCGAATGCTATAACGAAAACGCCCGAATACACTTCCAGGGGTCGTTGAGCATGGCCCACGCCGGAAAAGACACCGGGGGGTCGCAGTTTTTCATCACCCACCTCCCCACGCCGCACCTGAATCCGAACGTCGAAGAGGAACGGGGCCACACAGTATTTGGCCGGGTGATCAAGGGACTGGATATCGCCCTGGCGTTGCGGATTGGTGACGAGATCGAGTCGGCCAAAGTGCTGCGGAAACGGGAGCACCCCTACAAGCCGGAAACGCTGCCCGACCCGCGCGTCGGCGGCCGCAAGCCCGCGACGAAGAAAAAGTAGGATCGAGCCCAGGTGTTCGACTTGCGTATTTGAGGTGAGCGGGGCGGCATCAGCCCCCTGCTCCCCGCAAACCCCGCGATACTATCCCAGGGCGTCGTCTTGGTCACTTGAAAAATCGCGCGAACCCAGCCCCCCGCTGGCACGTCATTCCCATGCAGGTTAGAATTCACCTCGCGACTTGGAGAGGTGGCAGAGTGGTCGATTGCACCGGTCTTGAAAACCGGCAGGGCGCAAGCTCTCGGGGGTTCGAATCCCCCCCTCTCCGTTCTCGACATTGTTCATAGTCACCAGGCAACTGGCATGATGTTCGACGCCGTCTCCATCCGCCGTGTCGCGTGTTGGCCGCTTGTCGCCACCGCCTTGGTTGCGCTCGCCACGGTCTTGCCAGCCCGTGCCGATGATCCCGTCTTCTCGGGGCCGCAGGTGGGCGAAAAGCTCCTTCCCTTCACGGTGCGGGGGGTGTTCGAACCCGACGCGGGAAAAGAACTGGACTTTGTCACCCAGGCGGCGGGCAAGCCCCTCGTGCTGATCTTCGTTCATGACGTCAATCGCCAGTCGATCAGCATGACGCGGATCCTGTCGCTGTATACCGTCAGCCGGCAGAAAGAGGGTCTCGCGACTGGTGTCGTCTGGCTGCACGATGACGTGACCGAAGGCGAGAACACGTTGAAACGGGTGAAGCACGCCCTCGCTCCCAAAGCCCCCACGGGAATCTCCGTCGATGGCCGCGAGGGGCCGGGAACTTACGGCCTGAATCGCAATGTCATGTTGACGATTCTCGTCGGGAAGGAAGGGAAGGTGACTGCGAATTTCCCTCTCGTGCAGCCGAGCTTGAAGGCCGATCTTCCCAAGATCCTCGAAAGTGTGGTCGAAGTGGCGGGGGGAACAGTGCCGAAGCTCGAGGAACTTGAAGGGATGCGCGAAATGGTGCCGCGCGAACCGAAAGGACAAGCCGAGCCTCCCAATCTGCGCCCCCTTTTGTCCCCGGTCATTC
>CAMATH010000080.1 GCA_945860955.1 Planctomicrobium piriforme | reverse complement strand
GACTGGCGGGACGAATGCGGAGTCCGGATATCACTGGCTCCTGATCAGCCGCCAGAAGCTCGAAAAATTGGCCGTCTCCGGGGAATTTACGACTCCCACCCCACCGCAGGCTTCTCCGCCAATTCTGGACGCGTGCGAAGTATGGATCGAAACTCATGGAAAGAGTGCCATCTGGAATTCGGATGGACAGCCAATCAAGATCCCACCGCTCATCAGGAAAAACAGTTCAGACGATCACAAGGTTCACATTGGGGATGTCGAGTACGGGGTCGAACCGGTGCCGGTGGATATCGCAATCCAGTTGCTGAAAAATCCCAACGGAAAGGGTTTTCTCCACTGCCGCTTCCCGCCGCTCGCTGGAATGGAAATTACGGCCAAGGCGCTGGTGGCGTTACTGGAAGCCGAGACGGCGGCTGAAAAGTCGCCGGAGCACGCTGCGCCGATTGCCGATTGGCAGGCCTATGTACTCACTGGAGGTGAGTACGCTGACGGCGGTTACCGATGGCTCCTTTTGAGCCAGGTGGGTCTTCAGGAGCTGGCGAATGCAGAACCACCAGGCACTTCGAAACCAGGTCAGGACGGGCCGGCGGTCTGGGTCTTGACACATGGTGAGGACAAAGCCTGGACTGCGGTCAAGGCGCTCGCGGTTCCACCACAAAATAACAAACTTCCAGAGGGAGCGGAAATTGGTCTCGGTGGGCGGCGTTGAGTACAAAGTGGAATCGGTCCCGTTCAAAGAGACGATTCCTCTGCTGCGGAACGGCCCTTTCGACAACGAAATGAGGTTGAGATCATCCGTCGGGCCGCTCGACATAAGAAATCGAACGGCACGGGCACTCAAGGATGTCGTGGAATCAGAAACTCAGAAGGCGGAGGCGGCGTTTGCCCCCACCAAACTGAGCGTCGGGAGTACGTTCGGTGGTGAGCGTAGCGTCACGACATCCAGGGTTGCTGTCATTGGGCGCCTCAAAAGCGGCGAACGGAAAAAACGGTTATGCGTACTGTCAAATCACGCCGGAAATGACAACTTGTCGACATCCTCCACAAACTCGGTGACCATAACTTCGGAGGAGCCACGACAACCGCCCTGCCCCGCAGTTATTACGGGCTTCATGCGATCCATTCGACTCCGTCTCATCGAAGGGCGATCCTGCACTCTCGTCATTGACAAAACAGGCAACGACCTGAGTCGGGGTTCGGATCACCCGAACTCCAACGGACATGCCCGTCCACGCACACACGGCCGACTCACTGCGCTCGCTGGCCGTTGCACCCTTCTGCCATTCAAGCGGGCAGTTGAAAAAAAGGCACCCCATGAACCATGGGGTACCCAATTGACACTTTCACCGCTGATCACCAACGGCCGCAGGCCGTCAGCAAGTCGGCTACTCGTCGTCCGGCGTCACGTCCAGCGGGGATCGCCGCATCGGGACTTCGCCGTCGGCACGGACGGCTGAGGGTTCCTGCAATTTCACTTGGCGGTCGGTGAGGATCTTTCGCTTCTCGGCCTGAATCTCGGCAAGCGCCGCGGGACGGATGCGAACTTCCGATTCCTGGTGATGCTTGAATCCGGTCCCCGCCGGGATCAAGTGACCCAGAATGACGTTTTCCTTGAGTCCGACCAGGTTGTCGATCTTGCTCGCCAGGGCGGCCTCGGTGAGAACCTTGGTCGTCTCCTGGAAGCTGGCCGCCGAGATAAAACTCTCGCTCTGGACGGCCGCCTTCGTGATCCCCAGCAACTGCGGGCTGGCGGTCGCAGGCTTGGGCTTGGTTCCCTTCGCGGGGGCTCCGCCAGCGGCTTCGATCTCGGCATTCGTGTCGTCGAAGTCCTGCTTCGGAACCACGTCTCCCTTGATGAATTCCGACTCGCCGGTCTCGACGATCTTCACGCAGCCCAGCAGCGCTTCGTTCGTCTTCCGAAGCTCAAGTCGATCGACCACGATCCCGGGCAGCAACTTGGTATCTCCGACGTTGTCGACCCGCACCTTTCGCAACATCTGCGAAATGATGATCTCGATATGCTTGTCGTCGATTTCCACCCGCTGCGACCGGTACACGTTCTGAATTTCACGCAGCAGGTACTGCTGAACGGCTTCTTCGCCACTGACCTTCAGAATGTCGTGCGGCACCAGCGGACCGTCGACCAGCGCGTCGCCACACCGAACGATGTCCTTGGCGTGGACCCGCAAATGCTTCCCGTGAGGAATGACGTATTCCTTCTCGGTCTTGCCATCGGGGGACAAAACGCGAATCACGCGTTTGCCACGCTTCTTCTCGGCCAACAGGTCGACTTCGCCGTCGATTTCCGAAATGATCGCCGGGTCTTTCGGCTTGCGGGCTTCAAACAGTTCAGTCACGCGGGGCAGACCGCTGGTGATGTCCTGCGTACCACCCAGTTCGCGGGGCGTCTTCGCGATGACCGTACCGGCCATAATCGTCGCGCCGTTCGCGACTTCGACAATCGCCTTTTCAGGCAGGAAGTAGAAGTCCAGAACTTTGCCGTCCCGTTCGAGCAAAATCTGGGGATGCAGATCCCCCTTGTGCTCGATGATCTGGATTCGGCTCGTTCCGCTGGCGTCGACTTCCGACCGGATCGAGACACCTTCTTCGAAGTCCTCGTACCGGACCTTACCGCCGACTTCCGCCAGAATCGGCACCGACAGTGGATCCCACTGACAGATGACTTGGCCGATCTTGATATCGTCATTCTCGGCGACCAGCAGCACGGCACCGTTGGGAATCGTGTAGCGTTCGAGTTCCCGTTCCTTGGCGTCGATGATGATCACTTCGCCGTTCCGGGCGAGAACCACGTTCTGGCCGTTCGAGTTCTCGACGCTGCGAATCCGGGCGAGCTTCACGCGGCCGGCACGCTTGGTCTTGATCTCGTTCTCTTCCACGTCGCGGAAGGCGGTACCACCCCCGTGGAACGTACGCATCGTGAGCTGCGTTCCCGGTTCGCCGATACTCTGGGCGGCGATAATTCCGACCGCCATCCCCTCTTCCACCAGGGACCCGGTCGACAGATCCATTCCGTAACAGAGCCGACACATGCCGAGCAGCGACTCGCACGTCATGGGGCTACGTACCTGGATCTTTTCGAGTCCCAGTTTTTCAATCAGGCGGGCGACGTCGACGGTGATCAGCTCGCCATCGCGGACGATCACCTCGTCGGTGATTGGGTTCACGATGTTCGTTCGGCTGACACGCCCGCGAATGGCGTCCGACAGGCTCACTTCCACCTTTTCGCCACGATACACAACACCGCGGGTGATCCCCTGTGTCGTACCGCAGTCGTATTGGGTGACCACCATGTTCTGGGCGACATCGGCCAGCTTACGGGTCAGGTAACCCGAGTCGGCCGTCTTGAGGGCCGTGTCGGCCAACCCCTTACGGGCACCGTGCGTCGAGCTGAAGTATTCCAGCACCGACAACCCTTCGCGGAAGTTCGCCTTAATGGGCGTTTCGATGATCTCGCCGTTCGGCTTGGCCATCAAACCACGCATGCCGGCGAGCTGGCGAATCTGTTCCACACCACCGCGGGCACCCGAGTTCGCCATCAGGAACACCGGGTTGACGTAGGCACCGTCGTCACGATTGTCGTGCTCGAGTTCCTGCATCATGGCGACCGTGATCTGTTCACGAACGTGCGTCCAGGTTTCGAGAACCTGGTAATACCGTTCGCGATCGGTGATGATTCCGCGTTCGAACAGACGCTGCTTCTGCAACACCGACTGCTCGGCGGCCGAAATCACCTTCTCCTTGTTGGGAGGTGTCTTCAGATCGCTGGCACCGAACGACAGACCGCTGCGAGTCGAGAACTGGAACCCGATCTCTTTCATTCGGTCGAGCAGGGCGATTGTTTCACGCCGACCGAGTTCGAGGTACGAGTCGGAAATGACGTTTGCCAGATCCTTGTTTCGCATCGTCAAGTTGTAGAACGACATCGAGGGATTCAGGATGTCGTTGAAGATCACCCGACCCACGCTCGTATAGAGCAACTTGCCCGGACGGTGCTGTTCGGCACCGTCACCCTTGACCCGCTTCTCACGGGGGAGCCGAACATGAATTCGGGCGTGCGTATGCACCTTCCCCTGCGAGTACGCCAAGTGAACCTCGGCGGGGGAGGCAAACTTCAACCCTTCTCCCAAGCGACCCGGACGAGACAGGGTCACGTAGTAGCAACCCATAACGATGTCTTGCGACGGGCTGATAATCGGGGCGCCGTTCGCCGGGCTGAAGATGTTGTTCGTCGACAGCATCAGCGTGTGCGCTTCGACCTGGGCTTCGATCGACAACGGCAGGTGGACCGCCATCTGGTCACCGTCGAAGTCGGCGTTGAACCCTTTACACACGAGCGGGTGAATTCGAATCGCGTTCCCTTCGACCAGAGTCGGTTCGAACGCCTGAATTCCCATACGGTGCAACGTCGGGGCACGATTCAGCAGCACCGGGTGGTTCCGGATCACCTGCTCGAGAATGTCCCAGACTTCGTCTTCTTTCCGCTCCAGCATGCGCTTGGCGCTCTTGATCGTGTCGGCGAAGCCGCGATCTTTGAGCTGGCGGATGATGAAGGGCTGATACAGTTCCAGCGCGATCTTCTTGGGAAGACCGCACTGATGCAGCTTCAGCTCGGGACCGACAACGATCACGCTTCGGGCCGAGTAGTCGACGCGTTTACCCAACAGGTTTTCGCGGAATCGACCCTGCTTGCCCTTGATCATGTCGGTGAGCGACTTGAGCGGGCGGTTCGACGAACCGAGCACCGGCCGCTTGCAGCGATTGTTGTCAAACAAGGCGTCGACCGACTGCTGCAGCATCCGCTTTTCGTTGCGGATGATGACTTCGGGAGCGTTCAGATCAACCAGCTTCTTGAGCCGATTGTTCCGGTTGATGATACGCCGATAGAGATCGTTGAGATCGCTGGTGGCGAAGTTCCCCGAATCGAGCAGCACCAACGGCCGCAGATCGGGAGGAATGACCGGAATGACGTCGAGAACCATCCACTCGGGACGGTTGTCGCTGTCGCGGAGTGCTTCGACAATCTTCAGCCGCTTGATCAGTTCTTTCTGCTTCTGCTGGCTGCTGGTACTCTTGAGATCCTCACGCAACTTGTCAGAGAGTCCGCGCAGCTCCAGCCGGGAGAGCAGCTTCTTGACCGCCTCGGCTCCCATCTCGATTTCGAACGAGCCTTCGCCGAACTTTCGCTTTGCTTCGCGGGCTTCGTCTTCGGTCAAGAGCTGATTGGCTTTGAGCGGAGTATCCCCCGGGTCGACCACCACGTAGTCCTGGAAGTAGACGACCTTTTCGAGGCTCGACGACTTCATGTTCAGCAGCGCGCCCAGCCGGCTGGGAAGCGTCTTGAAGAACCAGATATGGACGACGGGGGCGGCGAGCTCAATATGCCCCATCCGCTTGCGGCGAACTCGGCTGTGGGTGACCTTCACACCGCAGCGGTCGCAGATCATCCCCTTATACTTCATCCCGCGGTACTTACCGCAGGCGCATTCCCAGTCCTTTTCAGGACCAAAAATCCGTTCGCAGAACAGCCCGTCACGCTCCGGACGATAGGTGCGGTAATTGATCGTTTCGGGCTTCTTGACTTCGCCAAACGACCAACTGCGGATGTCGTGCGGGCTGGCGAGCCCAATTTTGATCGCTCCGTAATCGTTGACGCGATCGTAGGCGTTTTCGGCGGCGGTACTCACGTAGACCACTCCTCGTGGAACAGGAATGAATCCGGGAAGCCGGGGAACCGGCGGGCCCGGGGGCGGCCACTAGGGACGCCCAGGCGTCCTCAGTCGAACGCCCGGCGGGTCAGTTCTGCTTCTTCTCAAGCTGCAGGTTCAACGCCAGACCGCGAATTTCGTTGTTCAACACATCAAAACTCGCGGGAGTTCCGGCTTCAAGGGTGTTTTCCCCCTTGACCATCGACTCGTAAATCTTCGTACGGCCTTCCACATCGTCGCTCTTCACGGTGAGCAACTCCTGCAGAATGTAGGCGGCACCATACGCTTCCAGCGCCCACACTTCCATCTCCCCAAACCGCTGACCGCCAAATCGCGCCTTGCCACCCAAGGGCTGCTGCGTGATCAGCGAGTACGGTCCCGTCGCACGGGCGTGAACCTTGTCGTCCACCAAGTGGTGCAACTTCAACATATAGATCGTGCCGACGGTCACCTTCTGCTCGAACACTTCCCCCGTTCGACCGTCGAAGAGACGCGTCTTGCCATCTTCGGGCAATCCCGCCTCGGCGAGTTGCTCGGCAATCACTTCTTCTGTCGCACCGTCAAACACCGGACACACCGCCCGGTATCCCAGGTTTGTCATCGCCCAACCGAGGTGGGTCTCAAGAATCTGACCGACGTTCATACGACTCGGAACGCCCAGCGGATTCAGAATGATGTCGACCGGAGTTCCATCAGCGAGGAACGGCATGTCTTCGATCGGAAGAACTTTGGAGATCACCCCCTTGTTCCCGTGGCGACCGGCCATCTTGTCACCGACCGAAATCACCCGCTTCGACGCGACGTATACCTTCACCATCTGCAACACACCGGAAGGCAACTCGTCGCCGCGCTTCATGGTGTTCAACACCCGGTCTCGGGCGTCGATCGTCTGCTCCACGGCGAAGAAATTCTCGCGGATGCACGCCAGGCAGTCGGCTCGCTTCTGTGGACTCGGCAGCTCGAGCCGATCAAACCACTCCCGGAAGTTGCAGGCCGTCTTCGCCAGCGACATCTCGTCGGCATCCTTCAGCGGGCGGCCATCGTCGTCCTGGACCTTCTTTTCGTAGACCTTTTCGAAGATCGGCAAGAATTCCTGGAAGGCGGCGGCAATTTCCTTGTTGCCTTCGTCTTCCTTGGTCTTCAGTTCCGCCTCGAACTTCTTCCGTTCCGATTCCGTGAGGCTCATGCGTCGCGAAAACTTCTGGGTCTCGATGACGATCCCCTCGACACCCGACGGAACGTCGAGCGACTCGTTCTTCACGTCTTCGCCCGCCCGGCCGAAAATCGCGTGCAGCAACTTCTCTTCCGGAGTCAGCTCAGTCTTCGCTTTGGGCGAAACCTTCCCGACAAGGATGTCACCTGGAGAGACACGCGTCCCCACCTGGACGATCCCGTCCTCGCCAAGGTGCCGCAGGGCCTTCTCGGCGACGTTGGGAATGTCGCGGGTGAACTCTTCCTTGCCGAGCTTGGTCTCGCGAATTTCAACGTCGAATTCGTCGATGTGAATCGACGTATAGACGTCCTCCTTCACCAGACGTTCCGACAGAATGATCGCGTCTTCGAAGTTGTAACCGTCCCACGACATGAACGCGACCAGCACATTGCGCCCCAGCGCCAACTCGCCATCGCGAGTCGCCGCCGTGTCGCACATGACCTGACCCTTCTTCACCTTCTGACCGGGCCGAACAGTCGGCCGCTGATTCAGACAGGTCCGCTCATTAAGACCGGTGTACTTGGTCAGCGGGTAAACCTTGCCTTCGAGTTCGATGCGCGTCGCGTCGACGAAACCGACGGTCCCCGACTTCTCCGCTCGAATGAGCATTCCCGAATTCTCGGCCACCGCCCGTTCCATTCCGGTACCGACCACAGGGGGCTCAGTCACCAGCAGAGGAACCGCCTGCCGTTGCATGTTCGAACCCATCAACGCCCGGTTGGCGTCGTCGTGTTCCAGGAACGGAATCAACGCGGCCGACACACCGACCATCTGGCACGGCGCAACGTCCATGAAGTCGACCAGCTTCGCGTCGGTATGCACAAAGTCGCCACGGTTACGTACAAGAACCCGTTCTTCGGCGAGCTTACCTGCCTCGACGGGCGTATCAGCCGGCGCGAGGAACGCGTTGGACTCTTCATCCGCCCGCAACCAGCGGACTTCCTCAGTCACCTTCGCATTCTTGATCACGCGGTAGGGGGTGATCAGAAAGCCGTAGTCGTCGACTTTGGCGAAGATGCTCAGACTCGAAATCAACCCGATGTTCGTCCCTTCAGGGGTTTCAATCGGGCAGATACGTCCGTAGTGCGAAATGTGAACGTCACGGACTTCGAAGCCGGCTCGCTTCCGATTCAACCCGCCAGGGCCAAGCGCCGACAGCCGCCGTTCGTGAGTCAAGGTTGACAGCGGATTCGTCTGGTCGACGACCTGCGACAGTTCGCTCCGGCCGAAGAAATAGTCGATCGCCGCTGAGACGCTTTTCGGATTCACCAGCGTCCGCGGACTCATTTCCGGGGCGTCCTTGACGCTCATCCGCTCCTGGACGGTGCGGCGGAGTTTCAAAAAACCCTTGCGGATTTCGTCGGCGGCCAATTCGTCGATGGTGCGGAGCCGACGATTACCGAGGTTGTCGATGTCGTCGACCGAAACCTTAGGATCATTCAACCGCAATTTCAGCACGTACCGAATCGCGTTGATAAAGTCCTCGGCCCGCAACGTCATCACGTCGTCGGGAATGTCCTGGTCAAACTTGCGATTGATGCGGAACCGTCCGACGCGGCCGAGCCGATACCGATTGACGTCGAAGAACTTCTCGTGGAACAGCTCGATTGCCTTTTCGAGCTGGGGCGGATTCCCAGGCCGCAGCCGAGCGTAGATCCGCAACAGAGCTTCCTGATGACTGTGGGTCGTGTCTTCGAGAATGCTGTTCAGAATCAGCGGATCGGGCATCACATCGATGATCTCGATCTTTTGCAGCCCCGAACTTTGCAATTCACCGACGAGGTCGGCTGTCAACTGCTGACCCGCCTCGGCGATGATTTCGCCCGAGCGAACCGTCTTGACCGGATAGATCAAATCGTCGGCCGCGTACTTACCCGTGACCCGCTTGGCGAAGTCGGCGTCGCTGATCTTGACCACTTTGGTCTGATAAAACGTACGGATGACCGCTGCGTCGGTTGAATACGCCGGGTCCATCGCCCGCAACAGCGTAATCGCCGAGAATTTGCCACTCTGGTCGATCCGAACGCCCAGCGCTTCACGCTTGCTGATATTCAGCTCGATCCAACTGCCGCGCTCGGGAATGATTCGGCAGGAATAGGTCTTGCGTTCCCCAGGTTCGGCACTGGAAACAAAATCGACACCCGGAGACCGGTGCAACTGGCTCACCACGACGCGCTCGGCGCCGTTGATGATAAACTCGCCCCCACCGAGCATGATGGGGATATCGCCGAGGTACACCTCTTCTTCGACCGACTGCTCCTTAACGAGCTTCAGCCAGACCCGAAACGGCCTGCCGTAGGTCAGGCGGAGCTGGCGGCATTCGGTCGGGGTGTAGCGCGGTTTCCCGAGTTCGTACTTAACGTACTCCAGCCGAAATTGCTGGTCGTAGCTGAAAACCGGGAAGATCTCGCGAAGAATCCCCTCGATGCCATGGTCAGCCCGGTGGCGGGGATCCTCGTCGAGCTGCAGGAATCGCGCAAACGACTCCGTTTGAATCTGAGTGAGATTCGAGAGCTCAAAGTCACCTTTCAATCGACCGAAATTTCGAATACGATCGCAGCGATTGAAATGGGTCGTGGGCGTCGGCATGAAGTGCTCGCTAGTGGGGGAAACCAGCGCGGCTGCGGGCGCAGCGTGACCGGAAGGCTCCGGACATACGTCCGGAACCTGTGGCAGAGAGACAAGCGCGAAGGATGCCCATGCGGTCCGTCGAAAACGCTCCCCTGAATGCGGACGCCGGCACACAGCCGGCGACTCGCCTCAGGATCGGGGATACGTAGAACAGCTTAGCGGATCGGTCGGGAAAAGAAAACCATCCACCGGGAACCCGGGATTCCGTGACCCGCAGTTACTTCACTTCGACCTTCGCACCGGCCGCTTCGAGTTCCTTCTTCAGCTTCTCGGCGTCGTCCTTCGAAATGCCCGACTTGACCGCCTTGGGAGCGGCTTCGACCAGGTCTTTCGCTTCCTTCAACCCCAAACCAGTCGCGGCCCGCACAACCTTGATCACGTTGATCTTCTGTTCACCAGCAGCGAGAAGAACGACGTCGAATTCGGTCTTCTCGGCGGCAGGAGCGGCGGCGGCACCAGCGGCGGCACCACCAGCGACGGCGACCACTGCGCCAGCCGCCGGCTTAATGCCGTGATGGTTCTCCAAATAGTCGGCGAGGCTCTTGGCCTGCAGCAGGGTCAACCCCGCAATGTTATCTCCCAAAGTCGTGATGGAAGGATCGTAGCTCGTGGTGGCCTCAGCGGACATCGGACTTCAACTCCCGAAAGACGAAAATGTTTGCGAAATTGTGTGAATGAATGTTGATCGCCGCCAGCAATCGCAGAACTTTTGGCGAACATCTCGCGCCCCTCACGGAACGCTTCATGCCGAAACCCTTAGGAAACCAGTCTCCTCGCGGCCTGGTCTCCCGTTGGTCTAGGACGCCTCGGCCGGGGCCGACTCTTCCCTCTCGGACACCGATTTGACCAGTCCCGCCAAACGCGCGCCTGGTGCTCCCAGCAACGCCGCCAAATTCGCTCCTGGAGCGAGTATCTGGCCGGCAATCTTGGACAGCAATTCCTCCCGCGAGGGACTCTTGCTGAGCGCGTCGACGCCGGCGGTGTCCAAACCCCGGCCTTCAACCACGCCACCCTTGATTTTCAGCTTGTCAATATCCTTGGCCCGCTTCGTGATCTCCTTCGACAGCGCCACCACATCGGGGCCGCCAAAGACCAGCGTCGTGGGTCCTGCCAAGTATTTCGAAACCTCACCCAGCCCCAGATCCGTGAGAACCTTGGAGGCGAGCGTGTTCTTCACACCCAGCATCCGGATGTCCTGCTTCAGCAGCTTCACCCGCAAATTGTTCGCAACCGTTCCTTCCAGCGCCGACGCGTCGACGACCAGAAAGTCCCGGGTCTTGCCAAGCCGCTGGCGCAGCTCGTCAATCACCATCCCCTTGATTCGCTTGCTCATTGTCTACTACCTCAGGCCGCTACAATCGGGACGCCAGGAGACATAGTCGCCGTCACGGTGACGCTGCGCACATAGACTCCCTTGGAACTCGCCGGCTTGAGCGAGCGAACGTACTTCAACAGAGCCTCAATGTTCTCCGCCAACTGTGCCTCCGAAAAGGACAGTTTGCCGGCGACGCAGTGGACGATGCCCGCTTCGTCCGCCTTGAACTCAACCTTACCCGCTTTGTATTCCCGTACCGTGTTCGCGACGTCGGTGGTGACCGTGCCAGCGCGGGGCGAGGGCATCAAGCCACGGGGACCGAGAACGCGACCCAACGGGCCGACCACACCCATCATGTCTGGAGTGGCGATCGCGACGTCGAAGTCGGTCCAGCCCCCTTTGACCTTTTCCGCCAACTCGGCGGCACCCACCTCGTCGGCCCCCGCGCGGCGGGCGATCTCAGCGTTTTCGCCTTGGGCGAAGACCGCGACCCGTTTCGACTTTCCGATCCCGTGAGGCAACACGATCGAGCCACGGACCATCTGGTCCGCCTGCTTCGGATCGATTCCCAACCGGATCGAGATTTCGACGGTCTGGTCGAACTTGCACGCCTTGATGGTCTTTGGGAGCGACGGCTCAAGGGACTTCAGCTTCTTGACCGCCGTCGTCACGTCGACGGGGGGCAGCGCTTTCGTCTGTTCGGCGAGGAACAGAAATCGCTTGGATTGACGGGCCATAATGACAGACTTCCTGGAACGATCAAAGGAACGACACTCCCGCCGGCCGCCTGCTTCAGCCGCGATCGGGGGAACCAACCACAGTCCCACGGACTCAGTCGGTGATCTCGATGCCCATACTCCGCGCTGTGCCGGCGATCACCTTGCAGGCCTGCTCCAACGACGACGAATTCATGTCGTTGAATTTCACCTTGGCGATATCCAGCACCTGCGCCTTGCTCACCTTACCGACTTTGTCGGCTTTGGGATTGGCGGCCCCCTTGGCCACCTGAGCGGCCTGCTTGAGCAGGACCGCCGCTGGCGGACTCTTCAGAATGAACTCGAACGACCGGTCGTTGTAGACCGTCACGATGACAGGGATGGTCGTCCCCTTCATCTCTTTCGTTCGATCGTTGAACTGCATCACGAACTGACCCAGGTTCACACCGTGCGGACCGAGGGCGGTCCCCACCGGAGGGGCCGGGGTCGCCTGACCCCCCGTGACCTGCAACTTGACCTGGGCAACAACCTGTTTCGCCATGGAACGCCTTACACCGCTTCCACTTGCCAATAACCAAGCTCGACCGGTGTCGACCGACCGAAAATCTCAACCAGCACATTGACCCGGCCACTCACTTCGTCGACCGTGTCCACAGTCCCCTCGAAACTCTCGAAGGAACCCTCCTTGATCTTCACCCGGTCTCCCGGGGCAAAGTCGATCTTCACCTTGGGCTGGACAACCTCTTCTTTGGCTGTCTCCAATCCCAGCATCCGCTGAATCTCATCATCCTTCATCGGGTGCGGCTTGCCAGCCGCCCCCGTGAAGTCCCCGACTCCCGCTGTCTCTCGGATGAGATACCAGCTTTCGTCGTTCAGGATCATCTTGATCATGATGTAGCCGGGATACAACTTCCGCTCCGAAACCCGCCGCTTCCCACCACGGGTCTCGGCGACTTTCTCGGTCGGAATGATGATCTCGGCGAAGTAGTGTTGCAGTCCCTCTTGTCGAACCCGGCGTTGAATACTGTCGCGGATTGTGCGTTCGCGATTGCTCTGCACCTTGAGTACATACCAGCGAAGCTGGCCGTCTCCCTCAATCAAATCAGGCGCATTCATCACGTCAGCACAAATCCCAGAGCGGTCAACAACCAAGCCCAGAACGCGTCAAACAAAAACAACACCAATGTCAGAAACACCATCGACCCGATCACCACCGAGGTCGCGCGAGTCAATTCTTGCCGACCGGGCCAGGAGACTTTCGCCATCTCCGCCTCGACCGAGATCAAGAACTCGGCGAACTTCGGAATGTTCACCAGCCGAAATGCCAGCCAGGCGATCGCCGCGACGAACGCCAGCGGAATCCCCATTCGGGCCACCTGATTGGACCCCAACGAAGGAAGGTGAGACATAATGTACGCACCAACCAAGGCGACGACGATGATCGTCCCAGCCGTCAGTTGACGGGCCATCCGTCCCTGATTTCGCTTGTACAAACTCACACTGCGGAGTTCGTTCAAGACACCCGCAACTTCCGGCTTCGCCATCTTATCGCGTTCCCAATCTCACCGACAGTTTTTGGTCCCGATTTCTGGCGACAACTGACACGCAGCTAGCACGGGCGGAGGGACTTGAACCCCCAACCGTCGGATTTGGAATCCGATGCTCTGCCATTGAGCTACGCCCGTAGGGCCAAGAACCGTGCTACATCTTCCGTAATCGTCTACTTCTTCCGTGACTCTTTGTGCAGCACGTGTTTGCGCAATTTCTTGCAGTACTTCTTCAGCTCGAGCCGGTCGGTTCCGCGGGTCTCTTTCGGAGTGCGGTAGTTCCGTTGTCCCGACTCGGTGCATTCCAGCCAGACGTATTCACGAACCATAACACGACCTTCACCAAAAAGCCAGCCTCCCGGTCGTCACTTCTGACGGGCCGGGAGGTGGTGAACCTTCAATCCGGTACAGACTCTCGGCTCAGCGCGACCTCCGCGCTTTCCAACAGCCTACTGAACAATCTTGGTAACGATCCCCGAACCGACCGTCTTGCCACCTTCGCGAATCGCGAAACGGCTGCCTTCGTGCATGGCGATCGGGCTCTGCAGCTCGACTTCCAACGAGACGTTGTCGCCAGGCATGCACATTTCGGCACCACCCTGCAGGGCGGTCGTTCCGGTCACGTCGGTGGTCCGGAAGTAGAACTGGGGCCGGTAGCCGCTGAAGAACGGCGTGTGCCGACCACCTTCCTCTTTGCTCAGGACGTACACCTCGCCCAGGAACTTCGTGTGGGGGTTGATCGCGCCCGGCTTACAGAGAACCTGACCGCGTTCAATGTCGTCACGTTCCACACCACGCAACAGCAGACCGACGTTGTCGCCAGCCTGACCCTCGTCGAGGGTCTTCTGGAACATTTCGACACCGGTGCAAACCGTGTCGCGGGTCGGCTTCAGCCCGACGATTTCGAGCTTTTCACCAACCTTGACGATTCCCTGCTCGATTCGGCCGGTCGCGACCGTTCCACGACCCTTGATCGAGAACACGTCTTCCACCGCCATCACGAACGGCTTGTCAACCAATCGGATGGGATCGGGGATATGGTCGTCGAGAGCCTTGAGCAGATTCTTGATGCACTCGGCGGCCTTGGGGTCAGCCCCCTTGCCTTCGAGCGCCGCCTTCGCATTGCCGCGAACGATGGGAATCGTCTCGCCGGGGAAGCCGTACTTGGTTAGCAGCTCACGAACTTCCATCTCGACCAGTTCCAACAACTCTTCGTCGTCAACCAGGTCGCACTTGTTCAGGAAGACCACCAGAGCGGGAACGTCGACCTGCTTGGCCAGCAGGATGTGTTCACGGGTCTGGGGCATCGGGCCGTCAGCGGCCGACACCACCAGGATCGCCCCGTCCATCTGGGCGGCACCGGTGATCATGTTCTTAATATAGTCAGCATGCCCGGGGCAATCGATGTGGGCATAGTGCCGCTTGTCGGACTCGTATTCCACATGGCTGACCGCGATCGTGACCGTCTTAGTTTCGTCGCGGACGGTACCACCCTTGGCGATGTCGGCATAGCTCTTCGCCGTCGCCAGTCCGGTCGCCGCCTGGGTTGCCACCAGCGCCGCGGTCAATGTCGTCTTGCCGTGGTCAATGTGGCCAATCGTCCCCACGTTGACGTGCGGCTTGGTTCGTTTGAAGTTTTCCTTCGCCATCGCGACTCCCTCAGTTCAATCAAAAATCTTGTGTCACGCACCCGGGGGGATCAGCGTGCAATCAGGAATGAATTTGTCTTCTCCGCTCACCCGGCGGAAACCACGGTCACCCGGGGATTACCATGGCCACTTTCGGGTCAGCTCTGCGCCAAAATCCTCTCCCGGCTCTCGCCATCGATCGGATCCCGACAGACTTTCCCACAACACTCTCACCGCAGACGCGCCGAAAACACTCTTTCCGCATCGTCGACACGCCACAACGAAGCTGCTGACGGGATTCGAACCCGTGACCTCGTCCTTACCAAGGACGCGCTCTACCAGCTGAGCTACAGCAGCAGTCTGCTCAAAACTCAGCAGGCCGCTCACTTGTTCCGACTCGTTACAGGTCCGACGGGCCGCAGATTCGACTCGTTACGGACCGGCAATCCCGCGGGAAGCCCCACAAGATAACAAGTCCCCTCCGCGCTTGCCAGCCATTTCGGGACCGACAGCACGCTTTTTTGGAAATGCTCGTCAACAACTCGCACCTGGCGGACAACCAATCCGCCGCAGAGCGGGCGAAGGGAATCGAACCCTCACGGCCAGCTTGGAAGGCTGGGGCTCTACCATTGAGCTACGCCCGCGTTTCTTTTCGCGGTTTCCACACTCTCATCCTGGGGTTCCCCTGGGAATCCCCCCCGTCCGACCATTACCGCACCGGCAACACTGGAACGGGCAACACCAGATCGACAAAACCAGACCGAAAAACTGGGGGAAGCAGGATTCGAACCTGCGAAGGCTGAGCCACCAGATTTACAGTCTGGCCCATTTGACCACTCTGGTATTCCCCCGACTTTTTTCACTCTGTAGTGGACGTTCGTGATTCGAAATTCGGTCGATTTTCCAAACCACCCGGCAGTCACCGCGTCCGTGAGCTAGCGGTGGGAATCGAACCCACAACCTCCGGTTTACAAAACCGGAGCTCTACCGTTGAGCTACGCTAGCCGGTAAGCCCGCCGAGACTACCGGAGGGCGTCAGTATATCGACTCGGTCATTCCATGCAAGTGAGTCAGAGACGGGAAGTCATCGGAAAGTTCGCCGATTCTACGTCGATCTCCCCTGTCTGAAGGCATGCGGTCTGGGATCCGGTTGCTTTCCTGATCCAACCAGTCTTTATTCTGATATCGCAACATCTCGGTTTTTGGCGGCAAATCCGCTGGAACCCGCCAGCATGGCAGATTTCTATCCCTCCCCCCCTGCCCGATTTCGTTCGTCGCGTCCCGTCTCAGGAGATTGGCGGGATCGAATGAGTTGCCCGGCGACCCCAGTTGGACTCCCCAGCAACCAGTGCGATTTCTGGAAGATGCGGGCGTACATTGCAGGATTGGGCCGTCCTTCCGTCAACTCCGCGAAGGTTCGACATGTGATCTCGACTTCCGCTCCCACAATTCCAGTCAGGTTCTGAATCACCTCTTCCGCGATTCGAGACGCGTCCCGGCCCATACGCACCGGATCCAGGCGAGCCGAACCGTGGAATCGCGAAAGTTTGGGGGCGATCGGCAGTGGTACCCGTTCTTGATCCGGCGTTCGGAGTCCGCTTCCCGGCAATCGGACGGGAATTCCTGCTGTTGAGCACCGTAGGTGTCCACACAGGCGCGGGCGACATACGGATCGCCCGAAAGCGGCTGGAACAATCGCCGCCGAACGATCTCAAAACATGGAGCGACCCGCTGAACGAGGTGGTGGCGTCGCGGTCAGCGACGCTGCGGCGGCGGCAGGCCGCCCAGTTGACGAGGGAATTGGGAGGGATTGAGCGCCGCGGCCGAAATCGCGGCGATTCTGCGGAGACTCGCCGCCGCGCGGTGATGGTTGGAACTTTTCCGACCCGTCAGTCGTCTTGAAGTTGCGAAGAAATGGAAAGTCAACTTGGACTCTCCACTTTGGACGCCGCCAACCTGGTTACAGGAGTACACGACAATCATGAGCAAGATCAAGAGCGTGCTGACATTGGCGCTGGTCTCCACTGTGTGCTTCGTTGGGGCCAGCACTCGCTTCTTCGACCGATCGGTTTCGGTGGCGCAGCAGCCGGATTCAGCGGATGGGCCGATTCAGGCCGCCACGACGGTTCCCGATGGCAAGAAGCAGGCTGCGGCCGACATTCCAGACAAAGGGGAGCTGGCGGCACTCGGGAGGCAATTGGCGGGTGCGTGGATTGGGCATGGCCCGTGCGTCGGAGATTCGATTTTCCAAACGGATGGGACGTATTTTCGTTTTGGATACGGGCCGGGTGCCGGTCATTTTGAGAGTGGAAAGTGGAACATCGAATGGAACGAACTGCCGCCGACCCTGGTACTGAAGGAATCGCCGACGGAAACGAAGTACTCCGAGGAACCTTTGAGGGTTCGTGTTGTGAAGTTGAACGACAAGCATCTGGATTTCCGCTGGAGTCGATATGACGATTCCAGGATTGAAGAACACCTGCGTGGCACCGAGCTGGACAATGTGACGATCCGAATCCGGATTTTGGATAGTGCCGTTCAGCGGTATCTTGGCAACGAAGACGACAGAGCAGGCGTCAACTTCCCGCCGAACCTCAAGGCGCTTGTGGACGCAAACATCTTGAGTTCGGAGTCGCTGGTTGATCCGTATGGTCATGTGTTCCAGTACGACGTCACTGGGACGCGGAACAAGGGGAAGCGGCCTGACATCTGGACCGAAACTCCCGACAAAAAAGTCATTGAAAACTGGTCGAAGGGCGTGTGACGCACTTTGCGATTTGCGGTCAGACTGAGTCCCCGCATTGGCTGGGGCCGGTCGCGCGGGCGGCTCGGTAGGACCAGTGGAAGATCACGACGATCAGGGCAACAACGATCAGCCAATAAAATGGGGAAATAGCGCGTTCTTGACCTGGAGACTTCCGTCGGCCACCGTGCGAGGATGCCACGGACGGCTCGAGCCGCTGTTGGCGGGATGATCTATCACGCTTTGAATCGGGGGAACCGCCGCGAGACCGTGTTCCACAAGCCGGCGGACTTCGACGCCTTTGTGGCGGCAATGGACGACGCCCTGCGTTGGGTTTCCCGAGCATTGGAAATGGTCGAGCTTGCCCGGCTGGTTGTCCGCGGATGACCGGCTGCTCTGGCGTGGCACGCCGCTGCCGCGTGATGCCGCGTGGTGGGAGCGTGTCAACGAGCCGCTCTCGAGCGGCGATTTGCCGCGATTGCGTCATTCGGTGCGGCGTGGTCGGCCGTTCGGCAACGACGACTGGGCGCGTCCAATCGCCCAGGCTTTGGGCCTGGAATCCTGTTTGCGACCGCCAGGAAGACCGCAGAAGCCTTGAAACTCGCTATGTCCCCCTTTTTTGCCTTAGTCGCCACATGCCTGAATGCACTTTACTTTCGGTGAGGGTGCCGTCATTGTTCGCGTTGAATCATCGGATTGTCACATCGTCAGGCGGGAGGCCAACAGGCCGAACCGGCAGGTAGCGTTGTTCGACGGAATCGGACAACGCGGACCACTTGCTGCGTTGTTCTGGTGTCAGGACTTCAGCGACCTCAGACTGCATGGCTTTGAATTCCGCCAATTGCTTCGGGTAAGTCTCGGCACGAAGCGATTCCATTTGCGCATGACGGCGCCGGACGATTTCTTCAACCGTTCTCGCCTGCACATCACTGAGCGAGAGTCCAGACCGTAGTCGTGGCAGGACACGATCCGGCACCTTTTCGGGATGCTGGATCATCGAGATCATGCGGTTACGCATCCAGAAGCCGCCGCTCACAGCCCCCACGACACTGCCACTGAGGAATATCAGCGAGAGCGAGAATATTCGCAGCCAACGACGGGGTGCGAGCAGGGGCGCGATCAAGCCAGCATTGGTTTTCTCGTTCATTGCAACACCGTCACGAAAGGTTGCGCGAGCGCGAAGAGTGTGTCGTAGTCGGTGCCAAGCCAGAACACGACCATTGCGGCGCATGCCGCAACGAGCGAGCCCGCGCCGAAAAACAGATACATCGGATCCCGGGCGAGAGCCGTCGGCGGCTGAGTTTGCAGCGTCGCAAGCACCCGGTCGGCGACATCGGCGCGGGAAGTCGTTTCCCCTTGCGCCTGGATCGCAAATCGCTCGAAAGTGTTCAGGGGATCACTCTTCATCAGGAACCTTCCTCGATCAGTTTTGCAAGTCTGTTTCGCGCGCGAAAGGCTCGCAACTTGGCCCCGACAACGGTCCAGCCGGCGCGATGCGCAGCTTCAGCCATCGTGCATCCATCGAGATAGACCAAGGTCAAAATCAAGCGGTCGCTCGGCGAAAGTTGCGCCAACAAGGCATACACCAGTTCCGCAGCCTCGAACGCTTCTCCTGCGTCTGGTGACCTCCCGCGGAGATGTTGCCAATCTTCATCGGAGAGGGTGATCTCGCGGTCCCCCGCTTTGCGACTGGTCCAATACCGATATCCGACTCGGACCGCGATCTTTCGCAACCAGTGCAGCCACGGGGCCGAACTCTTGTAGTTCCGCAAACTCAAGTAGGCTTCCACGAAGACGTCGTGAATCAGCTCGTCGCGAACCGCGAACTCGCGACTGAAGCGGCTCATCTGTCGGGCGATATCATGTTGGTACCGCTCGACCAAACGGCGATACGCTTCACCGTCACCCAGCAAAGTGGCTGCAATATCGCGGCAATCGTCCGCATCGAGGGATGTGCTGGCGCCAATCGGAATGACCACGCTCTAGACTTGGCCTTTGGAATCGACTAGGGGCGGCATAAGCCAGACCAATCAAGAACACGCCGATCCCATGACAGAAGACAGCGCTGCGGGATCGGCGTGTTCCTTCCTGCTGGCGTCGACTCTTGCAACTCGAACTACCTGCTGTCCGGGCGGCAGACGTCGAACTCCTCCTCCGTGACCACGCCATCGGCGTTGGCATCAGCCTGCGAAAGGCGTGCCCACACGGGCCGGGGAACCTCGTCTTTTTCCAGGCCGCCGTCGTCATTCGCGTCGAACGCATTCAGCAGCCTGTCGAAGCTCGGCCGACCGCCGCCCCTTGGGGGCTGAGCCGACACATCCCCCACCAGCGCCGCCATCGCCACCAGAGCGATGCACCACATTCCGTACTTCATGATCTTCTCCTGCGTGAATATCGAATCGCCGCCCGCAACATGTCGTGCGTCTCAGCGGCTGTTCAATGAGTCTAGTGGTGTGAAGCGGCCGGGAGGTTACAGCGGCCGGGAGTTTTTTGTCGAAGTGGCGCGGGTCTTTTAAAGTCGAACTGGGCTTTATCCAGAACAGAACGATGCGAGGAACGATGCGGACCACCCAAAGAACTAGACAGGCTCAACGCCCCGTTTCCGGCAATCACTAAATAAGCCTCCAACCAATCGGCCGCGTCCCGGCTGTACATCGCAATCCGCTAGAGTAACGCGTCTTGCGATAAATTCAGCGCAGCTCCTACGAAATCAAGCTGCGTGTACACTTGACCGCGTCAGACCATGAGGGTATCCACGTGACCACTCCTGGCCGTGTGTATTCATTCGCCGGGAGTACGTTCTCTGCTTGAACTTTCGTACCGCAGGAAGCGGTCCACCCAAAGAACCGCGCAAGATCGGAGACCGATTGCAACGATTCGGTCCGTCTGTACCCAAGCCAGAGGCGGCGTCTGCTCGGCACGTCGCATTTCCCTATGGGGGGCAAAAAAAGGGGAGACATAGCGCGTTCTTGACTTGGAGAGTCGTGTCGTCTAACCCTGCAAGAATGCCACGGACTGCTCGAGCTGCTGTTGGCGGCATGATCTATCACGCTTTGAATCGCGGGAACAGCCGCGAGACGGTGTTCCACAAGCCGGCAGACTTCGACGCCATTGTGGCGGCGATGAACGACTCCCAGCGTCGAGTTCCGGTCGATCTCTTCGGTTATTTCCTGATCCCGAATATTGCCTGATGCCGAACCATTTCCATCTCGCGCTCAGGCCGCACGGTGATGGGGACCTGGGGCGTTGGATGCAGTGGCTCCTGACAGCCCATACGCGACGAGATCATCGTCATTACGGTACGACTGGGCACGTGTGGCAGGGAGGATTCAAGGCGTTTCCGTTGCGGGACGACGATCACCTGGCCGCCGTGCTGCGGTACGTCGAGCGCAATCCCGTGCGTGCCGAATCGGTTGCTCGAGCCGAGCATTGGAAATGGTCAAGCCTGCCCGGCTGGTTGTCCGCTGATGACTGGCTGCTCTGGCGTGACACGCCGACGCCGCGTGATGCAGCGTGGTGGGAGAGTGTCAACGAGCCGCTGTCGAGCCGCTTTCAAGCGGCGACTTGCAGCGATTGCGGCATTCGGTGCTGCGTGGTCGGCCGTTCGGCAACGACTCCTGGACGCGCCCTACCGCCCAGGCTTTGGGCCTGGAATCCTGTTTGCGACCGCCAGGAAGACCGCAGAAGCCTTGAAACTCACGATGTCCCGCTTTTGTGTCTCCGGCCGCCAAAAGTCAGAAACAGCGCCGGCGTGACGACCTGGTCGAGAACCGTCGAGGTCAACATCCCGCCGAACACGACCAGCGCCAGCGGGTAGAGGATCTCTTTCCCGGTCTGGCCCGATCCGAACAACAACGGCAGCAACCCGATGAAGCTCGTCATGGCGGTCATCATCACGGGAGCGAGCCGTTCAAGACTGCCCCGGATGATCATCTGTTCGGAAAACGTCTCGCCTTCGTGCTGCATTAAATGCATGTAATGCGAGATCATCATAATGCCGTTGCGGCTGACGACGCCGATCAGAGTGATGAACCCAACCCAGTGGGCCACCGACAGACTCGTGGCTCCCACCCAGATTCGCGGCCAATCCCACCAGGGTGCGGCGGCCAGCGACTCAGCGCTGGGGTGATTGACGATCAGCAGCGTCAGCACCGAACCAAACGCCGCCAGCGGAATATTGACCAGGACCTGTAAGGCGGCCGTCCATGATTCGAGTGCCTTGCAAAGCAGCAGGAACACGCCCAAGATGCTGAGCGAACCAAGAATCGCCAGACGCCGGTTGGCGTCTTGCTGCGCCTCGAACTGGCCGCTGAATTCGATGTGGTAACTGCCGTCGAGTGCCCGCAGGTTGTTTTCGACGGGAGAGAGCGACCGCCGAATGTCGGCAACGACGCTCGCCAAATCTCTCCCCTGGACGTTGCAGAAAACGACGATCCGACGTTCGACATGCTCGCGATTCAGCGTATTCGGGCCGGTCGTGTCGAGCACTTCGGCGACTTGTCCCAGGGGAACGCGTCGACCTGAAGGAGTCTCGAGAATCGTCTCATTGATGACAGCCGGATCGCTGCGCGATTCTTCGTCGTACCAGACGACGAGGCTGAAATAGCGGTCTTCGTCGAGCACCTGCGACACGACCCGCCCTTTGTAGGCGGTCTCCAGCAGGTCGGCGACATCACCCGGGGCCAACCCGTACCGCGCCGCCTCGTCGCGTTTGACCATCAGCCGCACTTGAGAGACTTCCACCTGCGGCTCGATCTGCAGATCGACGACTCCGGGAATCGACTGCATGCGATCCTGAATATCGTAGGCGGCCGTGCGGAGCTCCCGCAGATCCTGGCCAAACACCTTGACCGCGATCTGGGCGCGAATGCCGGACATCATGTGATCGAGCCGATGCGAAATGGGCTGGCCGATGTTCACGGCGGCTCCAGGGATGTTCGCGATGCGATCGCGAACGTCGACTATCACCTCCTCCCGCGGACGTCCGATAGATTCGAAGCTCCAGAGGTGGGCGATGGGAATCCTCCGGACCACGGCCCAAACCCAACCGGGCTTCGAAACCAAGTGTTCGGCCAGTCGCACGTCGATTTCTGATGAATTGACCCCTTCGGCATGTTCATCGAGTTCCGCCCGTCCGGTTCGACGCGACACAGCCACCACTTCAGGGACGTCGAGAATCAATCGTTGCGCCCGCTCGGCCAAACGGCGGCTCTCGTCCAGGCTGGTACCGGGTTCCAGTCTCAGGTTGATCGTCAGCGTCCCTTCATTGAACGGCGGCAGGAATTCGCCCCCCATCCAAAAGATCGACGCGCACGAAACTGTCACCAGGACGGCGACCATCGCCAGCACCAGTTTCGCGTTTCTCAGAGTGAGCCGCAGCACGGCGGCGTCGGCGCGCTTCAGCCAGCGCAGCAGCAATGGATCGCCGGCATCGGCAAGAAACGATGCCCGTGACAACAAAAATGATCCCAGAACCGGAGTCAGCGTCAGCGAGACCACCAGCGAACAGAGCAGCGAGATGATATACGCCACTCCCAGAGGAGCGAACATGCGCCCTTCCAGGCCCGCCATGGAGAACAACGGAAACATGACCAGAATGACAATCAGCGTCGCGTAGACGATCGAGTTTCGCACCTCGCACGACGCGTCGTAGATGACTGCGAGCGCCGGTCGCTGCTGTTCGACCGGCAGTTGGCGGTTCTCCTTCAGCCGGCGGTAGATGTTCTCGATGTCGACGATCGAGTCGTCGACCAGGTCGCCGATCGCCACGGCGATGCCTCCCAGAGTCATGGTGTTGATCGTGATTCCGAGCGCATGAAACACGAGTACCGTGAGCAGAATCGACAGCGGCATCGACGTCAGCGAGCTGATGCTGGTTCGAAAATTGCCCATGAGCAGGAATAGCACGACCACCACCCAGATCGCGCCGTCGCCGACCGCTTCCGTCACGTTGTCGACCGCGCCCTTGATGAAGTCCGCCTGCTTGAAGATTCGGCGCTCGATGACCACATCGGGGGGCAGATCCTTTTGAATCGAGTCGAGAACTTCGTCGATCTTGCGATCGAGAATCAGGGTGTCGGCATTCGGCTGCTTCTGAACCGTTAATATGACCGCCGATCCGCCGCTGATTTTTGTCGCCGAATGCTCACCGGCAGCCCGTTCCGCCGCCGTCGCCGATCCACGATCCGAATTCGATTCGAGTTCATCTTGGTCGGCGTCTTCGGACGCGGAACCATCGTCGGATGCGAGCTTCACCCAGGCGCTGCCGTTGCCTCGCGCGACCGGTCCGCCGAATCGCACGTCGGCAACGTCCCGGATGCGGACTGAAACGGGGTCGCGCCACAAGACTGGCGTATTTTCGATCTCTTCAAGCGTCAGGCTTTGTCCACTGATTCGCAGCAGCGATTCTTTCGGCGAACGAACCATGATTCCGCCGCCGGCGATCACGTTCGCTTTCTGAGCCGCTTCGGTCAATTGTTTCATGGTGACGTTTTGCGCCGCCAAACGGGCCGGCGACGTGATGATCTGGTACTGCTTGAGAACTCCCCCCATCACGGTGACCTGCGACACCCCGCCGATCGCCAGCAGGCGGTTCCGCAACGTGAACTCACCGAGAGTGCGCAGCTCCATCGCCTGGGATTCTTGGGCTTCCCGGGTTTTGACCTGGGCCGTCGATCGCAATCCCAGCAACAGGATTTCGCCCATGATCGAAGAGATCGGGGCCATGACCGGGTTGGCGTCCCTGGGTAATCGCTCGCGGGCGAGTTGCAGTTTTTCCGAGACGATTTGCCGGTCACGAAAAACGTCGGTTCCCCAGTCGAATTCGACCCACACGATCGACAGACCGATTCCCGACGACGAACGGACCCGTTGCACGCCGGTCGCCCCATTGAGCAGAAACTCAATGGGACGAGTCACCAGAACCTCGACTTCCTCTGGCGCGAGTCCGGCCGCCTCGGTCATGATGGTGACCGTGGGACGGTTCAAATCGGGAAAGACGTCGACCGGCATCTCGCGAAGCCGCAGCGAGCCGAACACCACGACGATGATCGCCGCAATGACGACGAGACCCCGGTTTTTCAACGAGAACGCGATAATGGTATTGAGCATGCGGCCCTCGGGTCACCGCACTGCGGAATAGGCGGTCTGGATCTGGGGAACACCTTCTGTGGCGACCATTTCGCCAACCGACAGACCGGTTTTGATCTCCTGAAAGCGGTCATCGGCCCGTCCGAGTTCTACTTTGCGCCGTTCAAATACGCCGTCGGACTTCTGGACGAACACGAAGTTTCGCAGTCCGTCGCGGATGACGGCGCTCTGCGGAACTGCCAGACTGGCGGCCAGGCGCTCTGTCGTCAGCGTGACACTGGCCAGCATGTTGTGCTGAATCGCGAGCGACTCGGGCTTTGTGAACTCGATCCATGCGATCTGGGTCCGGCTGTCGACATCGACGACCGGTCCGATGCGGGAGACAGTCCCCATCGCTTCATAACCGGGATGTGCCACCAGTCGAATCCGCGCCGATTGCCCCACATGCACGCGGCTCGAATCCCGTTCTCCAATAAACGCCTGAACCCACACCTGCGACAGATCATGGATCTCAAACAGCGGTTCGTCAGCCCGCACGACCTGGCCCAGCACCCGGTCGAACTGCGCGATCGCGCCATCCATGGGTGCGCGAATCGGCAGTGAATCAACGAGCCGCTTGTTCTTCACCACGTCGTCGATCTGCGACGCCGACAACCCCAGTGTCAACAGCTTCTGGCGAATGTTGTCGAATTTCGTTTCCAGCACCTTCACACGGCTGTCCATTTCCAGCAGGGTTCGGCGCGGCACGGCGTTTCCCGCATTACGAAGTCGAGCGTCGGTGTCGCGCCATAACACGCCGTCCAGGTGAGTTTCGAGCAATTCCAACTGAATATCTTGCAGTTCCAGACTGGCGACTTCCGCCAGCACGTCCCCCGCCTTGACCGACTGACTTCGATCCACTCGAATCTCTCGCAACGTTCCCGATAACTGCGAGGACGCCGAGGTCCGAAGTTGGGGAGGGATGTCGAGCGAGCCGTCGAATCGAAGAATCCGCTCGACGCGGCGAAATTCGGCTGCTTCCACTTTCAAACCAATGCTCTTCGCGGTTTCAGGGCCCACCCGCAAAACGCCCAGGAAAAACAGGCTCGCCAGTTCATGTCCGCCGCGCGTCACCACGCGGTCTCCGGGGAACACGTCACCCGAGACAATTTCGGCCAAATCGCGAGTTTGTCGGCCGATGGCGATCGACTGCTTGCGGTATTCGGAGCCAGCTTTCGTTAAGGTCTCTTCGACGAAGACGTAACGCTCGGCACCGTCGCTGAAAATGGACTTGGTCGGTACGCACGGACGAGCCGACGAGCCGGGGAGAATCAACTCCGCCTGTCCATTCATTCCCGGCAACAAATGCGGGACGGACTTGTTGTTTTCGAGTTCCGCCCACGCCGTTCCCTGATGCGTTTGGGGATCGAGCAACAGGCCCAACACGTCGACCTTGGTTGTCAATCGCTTCTGGGGAAGCCCCTGAAACGAGACATGCACCACCTGGCCTTTTTCAACGCGATTGAGATCTTGTTCGAGAACGCCGATTTTTACCCACACCCGGGATGTGTCGACGACCTCGAACAGGTGCTCAGTCGGTTCAACGAATTTGCCCACCGCGACATCGGCGTGTACGACGACTCCCCGGATCTGACTTTTCAACTGCAATCGTAACGGCGCTGCGTTCCCTTCGGCCGAAGCAATGAGCTCCGCTTCCGGCACACCCAGTCCGACCCCCTTCGCCCGCAGCACATCCAGGGCATTCTGGCTTTGACGGTGGGAGTTTTCTGCTTCAATGAGCTTTTGGCCGGAGGTTGATCCTTCCTTCGTGGCGGCCAAGAGCAGTTCTAGAATCTTGGCGGACAGAGCGAGTTCGTTCTGCGCCTTTTGGTAATCCTGTCGCAGGGTATGCAGATCAAGACTGTCAATCTCTGCAAGAACCTGGCCCGCTTCGACCAGATCTCCCGGCCGCGCCAGCAAGTTCACAATCCGTCCAGGCAGCCGCGAAGTCACGTAACTTCGTCCTGTCCAGGGGGCGACGACTGTGGCATAAGCTCGAATGGCGCCGGCCACGTCGCGTGTCTGGACTTGCTGCGTCCTCACGTCGAGTACGTCGCGGGCCGCACGGCTCAGCGTGAGCCGACCGGCCCGAAGATCGACCTCGACCCCCTTGGTTGGCAGGGGCTGATGACCTTCGTGACCGAACGAGTAGGTTGAAACCAGAGCAGCAGCAAGCAGGCACGCGCCGACCGCCCACGGTCGATTGCCGCGAATTTGCCGAAACGTCATGGTGCGACCTCCAGCAATTGGAATCCGAAAGGACGACCGTCGTCATGATCAGTGGCCACGATTCGATTTCACCTTCGTCTGCAGTTCCGCGACTTTGGCAAGCGTCTTGTCCGGATTTGCAAGCGCTTTCTTCTCGCAACCCTTGCAACAGACGAATACTGCGGTGTCGTTGACCAGAAGTTTCAGCGGCGGCCCCATCGAGCCGAGCGGTTCGCTGGTGACTGCGCAAAAACCTTGCTCCTCGGCCAGATTGCGGTCTTCCGAACTGAGCTTCGCAAACGCCGCCTCTCGCTCGGCCGCATCGTTGTCGACCTGCGAGGTACTGGGGGGCTTTGTAGAAGGGGCCTCCTTGGGCGAGTCCGAACACCCGGCTTGAAACAACGCGAACAACGCGACACCAGCGACGATCTGAAAAGCCGACTTCATCGTGAATCCCTCGAAGAGGAAGCGATTGGTTTCGTGTTACTTGACGTAGGTTGACGGGGGCTTGATTTCGTCGGGCGCTGTCTTCGCGACTTTGACGAATTCCTCGACGCACGGCGGACAGCAGAACTCGTAGGACTTTCCGTCGACAACCCAGGTGAACTGCGGATTCGCCTTCGTCCGCGTGATGGGACAGATCTTGTCGCCCGGCTGGGGAGACATGTCGTGCGAGGACCGCAAGCCTTTGAATTTCAGAGAGGCGGTGGTCTTCCCATTGAGCTCGATGTCTTTAGCCGTGTAGAGTCCACCGGGTGTCAGGAACAGTTGCTGCTCCTCATCCTCGGCGACCGCGTTCGGCATGCCAGCGTCGTGCTGTTCCGCGGTGGACTTGAAGCCGAGTCGAAACCGTTCGCCAGAAATCACAATATTGGGGACGGTGACCTCCAGATTGAGCCCCCACAATCCCTTGGGAAGCGGTCCGGCGAACTGGGACGTTCGGCCGTCGGCGTCCCCAGGTTGAGGCTCGGACTCCAGCATGAACGGCTGAGCTTCGGCGCCTCCCTCGACCTTCACGAACCCTTTGAGCGATTGACGTTCGACGTCGATCACGCGGGATTCATCCTGGCCCAGAGTGTACAGCCGCAGGACGCCCCCTTTCTCAAACACCGCCTCGACATGGTAACTGTCACGGCCGAGCGAAATCATGATGCCGCCATGATCCCCCGACTGATGGCCGTGCTCGGTCGCGGTGGATCCCGCAGCCGACTTCGCCGTTGCGGAACTGTCGGATGGATTCGAAGAGTCGCTGGAACCCGCCGTCGCACCAGGAGCTGACGGAACGGTGGAACTCCGTTCCATACAACCTGAGACGAACGCGGTGCCGCACAGCAGCAGAATGCCCGTAACCAAACGTCTTGCAATGGACATGATCCAGTCCTTTCCCGCACCCCAAGGGCGCGGTCATTGAGAAGCACTGCCGAAGCCGTCAGAGACTTGGGCGTGCGAGATGACCTTCAGCGTCAATCGCAGGTCCAGCGCGCACCTTGCGTGAACAGGCCATTGTGGCGATCGATACGAGAACGTCGTGACCCAAATGATGGTCGCGGCTGGGTTGAATCGATGAGAATCACCCGATTTCAGTCAGCCTGTCGAAACGACCCGGCGGACAGAACTCTGGGCAATGTAGAGATCAACAGCACCAAGAGCGAAATGCAATGCGAATTTCGCGACCCGATCGCGCCGCAAATATCACTCCGCCGCTATTGACGGCTGCCGTCGTCGATTGCCGGGCTTTCGAGAACACACTTTCCGCGAAGGCAAGCGTCAAGCAATCGGGAGCGGGATGCCATCCTTCGACCAACAGCGTTGGAACGGAATTGCGGACGGCATCGCACAGGCTGGTCTCGCACAGGCAGCGACGCACCGGATCGCCGGCGGGCGACGGTTGTGGAGCCTTTCCAGGCCCATCCGATTCAGCCGCCGAACTCCCTCGGAGCTGGCGACGACAGCAAGATCGGGGTGCCACGTCTTGATCGCCAGATGACGCCACCAGACTTGTCCACGACAAAACCATCGCCACCGAACGCGCCGCGGTGCAGCAACACGGGGTCGGCCCCGTGAAGGACACCATCAACAGATAGGCGGCGAGGGTCACGCGAAACATGGCTGTACTTCGTCAGTTGAACGACTCAATGCAGTCGTCCTGGGGGGTGCGCACATCGGCCTGATCGTACCGGCAACTCGAAAATCTGTCATCACCAACTTCCACCTGCCGTCAGGATCAGCGAATCGACGGCAGGTGAACGGTGGACTCAAACCGCTGCTGGAATTACTTCTTCTTTTCAGCCTTCTTTTCGACCTTCTTGGGCGCGGGAAGCGCGTCGATCTTGAGATGCTTCAGCAGCTTTGTCAGGTCGGCCTTCGCCGCTTCAATATCGGCGTCGATGTCGGCACAGCAGTCGCCGATCATTTCCACACCAGCGTCGTTCTTGCAGCAGTCGTGAAGGTGGCCGCAGTTCTTCAGGACTTTGGCGTGGTGTTCCTCAATCGAGGCGATCAGTTTCTGCGCTGCCGCGTCGTCCTTGTGAGCCGCCTTCAGGGCTGCGAGCGACTTGTTCGACTTCTCGATGTTCGTCTGCACGGCGGTGGCGTGTTCCACCAGCACCGCCTTCGGCGATGTCGGCTGCACCTGCGCCTGGTAATAGAGCTGCCGCGAGTAATCCTGCGCGTGCTGCTGGTAAGTTCGGGCGCTGTTGCCGTGGCCATAGTCGCCGCGGAACTTCCTCGTCTCATCGAGATACGGTGCATCCTGGGCGAACACCGTGACGGTCGCGACACAGATCAACAGCGAGAACGTAGCCAAACGGAACATGGAATTTATGAGTGTCTCCAGAGTGAGTGTTAAAAAGAGAGTGCATCGTCGGCTTGACCGACGAGTCCCCGGGTGCGTGGAGTCTCCTCCCGAACCTGTACGCGGACTCACGATGTGGCAGTGCCTTCGTGCGACCACCTGGGGATTCGCTTAAAAAACCACCAACTTGCCCGTCGATCAGCCGGTCAACCAAAAAGGGACCGACTGGGGGTGGTCAACAATTGAAGCGGCACAACCTGATGCAGCGCTCGGCCCCGGAATGGCAGTCAGGCGGAAAGAATCGAACGGTCGTTCGCACTAGCCTCGAAGACTCTTCAACCGGTGACAACGGCTCCAGGTTGAGATCGGGAAGAAACCGCGAATCGGCCCCAAAAAACTTGGAGACCGTTGCAGACTTCGCCCCAATCGCTTCGAACGAACCACTCGGACAACGACAATGATGACACAGTCGAGGCAGACATCCCTGTTTGTCCAATCCGTGCGAAGCAGAGTGTGTCGAAGTGGCGCAACACGCAGACGCCCCCGCGTACGCCGTCGTCGTCTGACAGCAACAGGGGGCGATGTTCAAGTGGAGCAAAGAAAAAGCCACCAGCGCCAGCCAGCGCGGTGACTTCAAAGTTTTCTTGCTCGTCGTCTTCAAGACGCAACCTCCTGACGATTGTGGACACCATGCGAATCGTCGACACGACAGTCCACTCTTATATTCTCTACGCAAGACAACGCGAAATGCGACAGGAAAATCGAAGCGCAGCACGCATTCCCGGCATTGGGAACCAGGCGGACTTCGACGCCTTTGTGGCGGTGATGATCGACGCCCAGCGTCGGGTTTCGGTCGATCTCTTCGGCGCGACGATGTCATCTTTGTTACGGCACGACCGGGCACGTGTGGCTGGGAAGATTCAAATCGCTTCCGTTGCAGGACGACGATCACCTGACCCCTCCGGTACGTCGAGCGCAATCCCGTGCGTGCCGAATTGGTGGCTCGAGCCGAGCATTGGAAATGGTCGAGCCTTTTGTGTGCACACGAATGATCGTCTTCTGTCGTGCTGGAATCCGTCGTGGTCGCCTGTTCGCGACCCCGGCTATTTCAGCTCCTTCACGTACACGTTGGCGAACTCAATCGCGTCGCAGTGGTGCTGCGGCGCGATCGGGCCGCGCGCGGGGACGCCCGGCAACCGGGCGTCTTCAAGCACCTGCTGACCATTCAACACCACCGTCAACCGGTCGCCACGCATCGTGATCTCGAAACGGTTCCATTCGCCGATCGGTTTGTCGGCCCGAACCTTCGGAGTCACCCCGGCGCGCACATCGGCGGGCTGAGTCTTGTCTGTGCGATAGCCGTACACCTCGCCCGAACCGAGCGGCCAGCACCAGATGTTGACCTGGCTCTTGTTGCTGCCGCGCAGGTAGATGCCGCTGTCGCCCGCGTCGGACACCTCGACTTCCTTCGCCGTCCCGTCGGCGTTCAGGGCGTTGTCGCCGCTGGGCCGAATCACCGGCCGCAAAGTGCGTTCCGGTTTGGCGGTCAACCGCCAGTCGCAGATCAGGTGAAAATCGCCGAGCTCCGCTTCGCTCCACAGGTCCTTATCCTGGGCCTCGCTCTTGCCGTCGTAGGTCAGCCGCCAGTCGGTCGGCTGCCAGTGGTCGGCGTGACCGTCGGCTCTTTTCCAGCCCGCCAGGTCGATGCCGTTGTACAGCGAACGGAATCCCTGGTCTTCTTGCGCGATCTGGTCGGGAGTGAGCTTGCCCGGGGGAAGTCACCCCATCCCGGCACAGTACTTTGTAGCGATTCCACTCCCCGGCCGGTTTGCAGCGGCGTTCGCTGGGCAGGCAGCGCATCGCGCCGGCGGGATGCGGACGGTTGGGCTTCTTGGCCAGGGCGATTTCCTTCGACAGTCTGTCGAATCACAACACTTGTCAGATGACACAGATTTTTGTAGGCAATCTTGCCTTGAACACTTCCGAGAATGAACTGCGCTCGACGATGCCGATGAAGCGATCGTCCGATTGAACGGTACGCGTCTCGCCGGCCGGCAGATCGTAGTGAGCGAAGCGGAGTCGAGATCAACAACCACTTCCGCGCGGCAGTCCTCGAACAGCTTCTGGGAACGCCAGTAACTCCGTCAGAGGGCGAGACTGCACCAGGCCAAGAGCGAAGCGGCGAGGTCGATCGCAATGCGCCACGACAGACGCCGGGGACGCCACGCGTGAGCGACCATCACAAATTCCAGGATCGCCGTGGCGACGATGAATTCGACGACGAGGACACGGGTGCTCGCCTGCTGCTGAATCCGCACTAAAAAGAACGCCCCCAGCGCGACCACACCGCCGACCACGCCCGCCCAGAAATTCCGGTCGGCGAGTTGTAGAAAGACGAGGCTCGCCAGCGACATCGCGTAGGGAAAGAACAGGTCGCGCCGGCCGGTCACTTGGGAGAGGACCAACCAGAACAGGCTCGACGCGATCAGGACCAGATTGCTGGTTCGTCTGTCGGTCCAGGTCTGCGCGACAAGCGCGATCAGGCACAACCCCCCCCACGGCGGGCCGCCAAGAACCTGCGCGAAGGCAACCAGCAGCAGCGAAACGACCACCAAGACAGCCAGCGGCATTCTTCTCATTCGTGTCAAGCGGATCCGGTTTGAAGCGTGCGAGAAACCATGGGCAGTGCGGTGCCCGCAATTTTTCCACACGACAAACATAGCTCATCTCTGGCAACTTGCCTGCGCATTCGCGGTCTGACCGCAGTCTATGCGGAGGATTCGTACGCGTTCACGCCCTCCGGGCGCGATTGGGGCGCAGCGGGGGCAAAAAAGGGGACATAGCGCGTTATTCACTCGGAGACTCGCGGGGGCCACCATGCGAGGATGCCACGGACCGCTTGAGCCGCTGTTGGCGGCATGATCTATCACGCTTTGAATCGCGGGAACCGCCGCGAGACGGTGTTCCACAAGCCGGCGGACTTCGACGCCTTTGTGGCGGCGATGAACGACGCCCAGCGTCTGGTTTCGGCCTATCTCTTCGGCGCGACGAGAACATCGTCAATACGGCACAACCGGGCACGGAAGGCAGGGAAGATTCAAGGCGTTTCCGTAGCAGGACGACGAGCACCTGGCCACCGTGCTACGGTACGTCGAGCGCAATCCCGTGCGTGCCGATTGGGTGGCTCGAGCCGAGCATTGGAAATGGTCGAGCCTGCCCGGCTGGTTGTCCGCTGATGACCCGCGGCTCTGGCGTGGCACGCCGGCGCCGCGTGATGCGGCGTGGTGGGAGCGTGTCAACGAACCGCTCTCGAGCGGCGACTTGCAGCGATTGCGTCATTCGGTGCTGCGTGGTCGCCCGTTCGGCAACGACGACTGGACGCGTCCTACCGCCCAGGCTTTGGGTCTGGAATCCTGTTTGCGACCGCCAGGAAGACCGCAGAAGTTTTGAAACTCGCTTTGTCCCCCTTTTGTGTACTTCAGCAGGAAGGTGTGTGGCGTCTCCACCTTCTCGAACAGCAGATGGGCGCTGCAATCGAAGGCTTTCTGCCCGTCCACTGACAGGCACAGCTCTCCCAGCGCAGCCAGGAAGTGACAGTAGCCGCGGAGCCAGCTCACGTCGCCGCGGTCGAAGTCGACCACGAGCCGCTTGGCCTGGTCGCTCCTATAGGGAAGCCCCTCGATTCGCTCGAACAGGAAAGCCGCACTGATCGGCTTGCCCTAACCGAAGAGATCGATCTTGATGAGCCCGATGTGCAGCCGCAGCTTGACTGCGGGATCTTTGACCGATGCCAGCGTCGTTTCGGCCCGGGCCAAGTCGTCGACGAAAGTCTGGACCAACTGGCGTACAGCCGGGTAGGTCAGCTTCTCGGGATTTGGGTTCTGCGGGAGAAACTCCTTGACCTGTGGCGGCGGCTGAAGGAACGCCTTGTCGGTCCGGAGGCCATACTTGGAGAGTCCCCCCCCAAATGCTCGAAGGTCTGCAGAAACTGGAACACACCGAGTCCAAGCATGGCCTGATCGTCTTTCGGCGAATCCTTGAGGCAGCCTTCCAAGGAGTTCGCGCCCTCAGTCAACTTGCCGTCGAGTAGATACTTCTCCGCCAACGGCGCGTCGGCGACGGCGGGGCTTGCCGCCAGCGACAATCCCAGAACCACTTAGAACGCGAGGGACAGATCCAGTAACTTGCGCATGATCGATTATCCGCCTTCCCTACCAGGAGACGACGAAAAATGTCGTCGCACATCGGCTGCAATCTGACCGTCGGTTATTTCGTCTGCCGTCATAAGTTCAGCAATGGTCGCCGGAAACTTCTTACTCTGAAGTCGCTTTTTGAACTCCCCCTTGGCTTCGCCAGGACCCAGGATTAGAATCGAATCGGCGGTGCCCAGGCAGGTGCG
Organism: Planctomicrobium piriforme; assembly: GCA_945860955.1. Lineage (GTDB taxonomy): Bacteria > Planctomycetota > Planctomycetia > Planctomycetales > Planctomycetaceae > UBA10511. The sequence continues at coordinate 4,412 of CAMATH010000080.1, read as the reverse complement.
AACCTCGTCATAGTACTTGTTGAGATCGTTCGTGAATCGACGCTGTTGGATGTCGTCGGCAACGGCACCGCCAGTCGACGATGACGCACTCCCAATGCCCGACCGTACCTGTCGGATCTCTTCCCCGTCGTTCGAAATCAAGACCACAACCGCCTTGTGATGGTCAATCCACACGCCTGCACTTGTCGCCATGGTCTGTTTCTCTTTTGTTGTCATGAGGAACTCGGTCCTCGGGACGGTTACCGCCGATTCGGCTCGTTGTAACACGGCGACTCGGTCAGCCTGACGATGATGAGTTCTTTGCCAGTAATCGTATTGATATCGTGGTGCCGCGTTGTTTCCCTAGGACCGCAAGGACGAGCACCCAATTCCAAGCGAAAGGCGCCGTTCGTCCGTACCCGGTGACGCCGGAATCACTCTCTAGCGTCCGTGGGCTCCAGCCTAGCTTTTGGGAGTCGGCTTCGATTCGGGACTCGGTGCCGGTTTGGGTTCCACTTTCGCGGCTGGCTTTGGCTCAGCTCTCGGAGTGGGTTTGGGTTCGACCCGTGGGGCCGGCTTTGGCTCAGCCTTGGGAGCAGGCTTCGGTTCCGCTTTCGGTGCCGGTTTGGGTTCGGCCTTGGGGGCCGGCTTTGCCGCGGCCTTCGGTTCGGCTTTGGGCGTTGGATCGGGTCCAGCTTTCGGTGTCGGCTTTGGCGCGGGCTTTGGTTCGACTTTGGTTGCCGGATCGGGATCGGTCTTGGCTGTCGGCTTTGCCGCGGCCTTTGGTTCGGCTTTGGGCGTCGGATCGGGTCCAGCCTTGGGAGTCGGCTTTGTTGCGGGCTTCGGTTCGGTTTTCGCGACCGGTTTGGGCTCCGTCTTGGATCCAGTCTTCACGGCCGACTTAGGCTCCGGCTTCGGTTCAGCCTGTGCGACCGGTTTGGGCTCGGCCTTGGGAGTTTCATGAATCTTCGGCGGCGCCTGGCCATCGCCAAGCTGATCAGGTGCCTTCGCCACGACGGGAGACGCGAGACGTTTCGCTTTCGTCGGCGCCGTTTGACCGGCGGCAGCTTTATCGGGTGCACTCGCGGTTTCGGCTTCCACCTGTTGTCGTTCCGCGCGGTGCTTGTCGATCTCTTTCGCAGTCTGGCCGAGTTTCTTTCGCTCGGCTTCGGTCACCCTCTGAAACGTCAGCGGCGACTCTTTGGAACCGGCCAGCTTGTTCACCGAGGCGGCGACGACGAAGCTTTCGTCCTTGGAGTTACCAGCTTTCACCAGTTCGTTCTGGGCAGTCAGCGTTCGTGGCGGGCGAGCCGCCTCATTGTTCTGTCGGTTCAGGAACTGTGTTTGGTTGTTCTGCTGCCAATTGGCGTCCTGACGATTCAGCCAGCTCTGCTGTGCGTAGAACGGGTCGTATCCCTGCTGGTTGTGATAAGCGTATGCCGGGTAGTAACCCATCCCGCCGTAGTTCCCAGAATAGTAGTCGCCGAAGTAGTAGTGGCCGTAGGTCGGTCGCAAAAAGAGGTTGACCATCAAAGCGGCCGGATTGACCGCGTAGAATGGCGAGTACGAGAATCCTGGTTGCGTGTAAACTCCGGAATTGAAACTGACCGGAGCATAGAGCACGCCACGATTGTAAACGGAATAGTCCCAGTAGCCGTCGACGAACACGTACCCGCGCGGGGTTTGGACGTAGTAGGCCGGGGTCCACTGCCAGTTCGACTGCATCTCGGCCCAATACCCCGGGCGGACTGAGTAGGCGTTCTGGTTCCAGACTGGTACACCGGGGATCCAGGTCTGGCCTTCCGCGGAGGCTTCGCCGACCGGCTCGACGTTGGTCATCGCGGGGGGCTGAGGAAGATATTCGATCTCTTCCGCCTGCGCATCGGCCCAATAACCCGACGTCCATTGGTAGCCAGCGTCCGACTTGCCCCAATACCCGGCAATCCATTGGCGCCCTGGCGGCAGGAATCGCCACACGCCGCTCACCCACAGGAAGTCTTCTTCCTCGTCATCCCAGGCCCAGTAACCAGGGATCCAGGCCACATTGGCGCCGGCCGGCCTTTGGTCGGGGGGCAGTTCGTCGAGGGCGTCGGGGGGCGCTTTCGGGACGACGACCCCCGGCTGGAGTTCGAACGCAATCACTCCCGCGAAGGCCTCGTGCACCGGTCCCCGGGTCAGTACCTGAACACCGTCCTGGTCGGGAGGCGCACCGATCGCATGATCCGGGCCGAAAGAGAGACCGACCACGATGAGTGCCATGGCAGGGCACAAAACTGAACCGAAGCGTAGATTCACGACTTAATCTCCAGATGATGATGATGATGATAGCCTCCAAAACCGAGCGGGCTTTGGAAACACGAGACTCTGCCATCGAATCGATCAGCAACGCAGCATTGTGAGTGCCTTGCCAAATCTCCAATCGCTGTACAGAGATGCTGGGGTCAGCGTCGAATCCCCGGAGTCCGCGACAACACTTTTTCGGCTTCCGACAACGCGCCGTGCACCGTGACTACCAGCGTGTCGTCGCCCAACACCACGGTCACGGAACTGGGGACGATCCCCGTTCGCCGCTGTTCGAACTTGCTGTCCGCCTGCGCGATCTGTTGCGCCATGGTCAACTTCGGCTTTACCGATGGAACGGTCACTGACTGCTGCGGCATTGTCGCACTCGATGTAAGGAAGGCTTTCGCCCGCGCACCGAATCAAAAAAGCGGAAGAACGAAAAAAGCCGACGTACCGGAACCACCCTTAAGGGTTTCCCGTACGCCGGCTTACTTCTTATCGAGCCGCCCGACCCACAACAGTTCGGCCGAGTTGCTCTCTAGCTAGTCATCCGACAATCGATGCTGATTCTAATTCCACGCGGAGGGCGATCAAACTCTTCACACCACCCGATTCATTCATCATATCATAGTAAGCGTCGAAGGCAAGGCGTCCGACAAATTACATTTTGTGAAACGGATTCCGAAGTCCGGATCTCGAATCCTTTCGACCAGTTACGGCACGACCGGGCACGTGTAGCAAGAAAGATTCAAGGCGTTTCCGTCGCAGGACGACGATCACCTGGTCACCGTGCTGCGGTACGTCGAGCGCAATCCCGTGCGTGCCGAATGGGTGGCTCGAGCCCGCACATTGGAAATGGTCAAGCCTGCCCAGCTGGTTGTCCGCTGATGACTGGCTGCTCTGGCGTGGCACGCCGGCGCCGCGTGATGCGGCGTGGTGGGAGCGTGTCAACGAACCGCTCTCAAGCGGCGACTTGCAGCGATTGCGTCATTCGGTGCTGAGAGGTCGGCCGTTCGGCAACGACGACCGGACGCGCCCTACCGCCCAGGCTTTGGGCCTGGAATCGTGTTTGTGACCGCCAGGCAGGCCGAAGAAGTCTTGAAACTCACGATGTCCCCCTTTTGTGTGTCATTCCCCCGCCATGTCGCTGGTGAGCGCTGACCGGGGGGAATCACCCCCGAGATTCCGGGCTCGATTGCCGCCGTCGATCGCGCGTGTTACAGAGCCCTCGCCCCCGCCCAGTCGACACGGGAAACAAAGCACCCGTCCGTTCGCGAATCAAGCTCTCGCAGCGGTCTTGCCGATGAGTAGTAATATCGTCAACTGACTGTGTCTGCCCGCATCTCGGCGGCCATTCGAATTGCGGCACCTAACATGCGACACGGCAGTCACTTGCGACAAATCGGCCAGTACCGAGATCGCATTCCAGTCGAGTCGACGCCCCCCCTGCTTCTGCTTCTGGCCTTAATGGCCACGTCCTGGCGGGGGTCGGTCGCACAGGAAACGCCGGCGCCTCCTGCCGACACGGATGTGTTCGCCGCTGAAACAGCCTTCTGGCCAGAGTCACCACAGGTCGCTCCCCCAGACTTAGACTCGACCGATGATCTCTGGCAGCGCGCAACTCTCAGCGGCGAATGGGGGGGACACCGCACGTCGCTGCGGGACTCGGGAGTCTCGTTTCGCATTCGAGAAGCCCAGTTTGCCTTTGGAGTCGCCGGCGGCATCAACGCGCCGCTGCCAGAGCCATTGGGGCCAGGCGATACGTTTCGGTACTCGGGCGTGGGCATGTATCAGTCGGTCTTGGACTTTGAGAAACTGTCCGGCCTGAGCCTGGGAACCCTGCGCATCACGCTGGAGAACTGGTACGGCGACTACGGAAATGTGTCGCTGCACACCGGGGCGATTGCTCCCCCCGTGACGGCGGCCCTGCTCCCCCCGGCCCCAAACGATCCTGGAATTCCGTTTCTGACCAACGTCCTCTGGACGCTGCCACTGTCAGAGCGGTTCGTCGTCTATGCGGGCAAAGAGTCCTACATCGGCGCATTCGATCAAACCAGGTTCGCTGGCGGAGATGGAACCAATCAGTTCGTCAATCTGGACATGGTCGAGAACCCCGCTCTGGTGCTGGGAGTTCCCTATTCGAGTTTCAC
>CAMATH010000079.1 GCA_945860955.1 Planctomicrobium piriforme | reverse complement strand
GCGTCTGCTCCGCCGCCGGGATCTCGATTCCCGCGATGACGATCGGTTGGATTGGCTGGGGGTCTGACTGGCTCATGCGCCATACATTCCCCGAAAAACCGACTTTGAGTAAATACCAGTTTCCGAGGGGTTATTGAGCAGTTACCTCGGATCTTCAGGCCTTCTTTCAGATCGCTGAGCTTGCAGGCCTTGGCGTCACACGTGACTTTGGCGTCCTTTGTCAGCGTGTGCGTGTGTTCCTTTCCATCTTTGTTGGTCATGACGAGATCGTGTCCCGACACACTGACGACCTTGCCGTCGTGCATCGGTTCGTCAGACTCCTTGGCCTCCTTGGCCGCGAAGGCGGGGCCACCCGCCAGCATCACCAACGACAACAGGGCGAGAGAAAGCGTGCGATTCCACATCAGAAGTGACTTTCAGAAAACGAGGTACGCGGATCAACTATCGGAGGCGACACGCCTCCAACTCCATCCCGTTGACACCGGTTTTCGGTCAGATTTCGGAATGACCGGTATCGACAAAAACAAAAAAAGCCGGCATGCGAGAAATCCCTCAATGGGATCTCCCGCACGCCGGCTTACTTCTTATTGAGCCACCTCACCGACCTACATTAGGCCGTTAAGGTTGCTCTCTAGTGAGTCATCCGACAATCAATTCCTTAACACACACGTTGAGGAGGCAGACGTTCAAATCTCAACTCAACGTCTGTCATTGTAACAAGTGCAATTGAAAAAGACAAGATCCTCGAACTACTCCGCCTTTTCCCGATGAAGTGCCGCCCGGTCGTGGTCACCGCGCTGGTCGTAGTACTCCGCCAGTCCCGCGTGGGCCTTGGCGTTGTCGGGGTCGAGTTCCAGCACATTCCTTAACCAGTTCGCGCCCGCTTCGGGTGATTCGTATTTGAGGAGGGTTAAGCCGATCTCCAATCGGGCGGCCGCGTTGTCGGGATCATTCCGGGCGTCGATCATCAGGTTGCGGACCCGGGCGAGTGCCGTTTGAGCCGCAGCGACGAATTGCAGATGCTCCACAGCCTCGTCTCCCCGCCCCGCCTGCTGGAGCGCGGTCCCGAATTGAAACCGGGCATCGAACTCGTAGGGAAGTTCTTTGACAACTGGTTCCAGCCATTCGATGGCCCGCTCGGGATGGCCCGCTTTCAATTCGACGCGACCGGTCAGGAGCCGCGCCTGGCGGTCGGTGGAATCGATTTCCAGCGCCTTCGCCAGCGTGGTCCGGGCCTCGTCGAGCTGACCCTGCTCCAGGAGACAGCTTCCCAACAGGGTCAGAGATTCCACGTGCCGGGGTTGCCGCCGGAGGAGGTCACGAAGCCGGGTTTCAGCCTCGTCAAACTGCTGGGTTGCGAGCAGCGATTTCGCCAGGGTCCGCCGAATGTCGTCGCGCCGCGGTGCCAACTCCACCCCTTTGCTCAGTTCGGCAATTGCCTTTTGATGATTGCCGGCGTGGGCTTCGTACAGACCGCGACTGAAATACGGCTGAGGGTCTTTGGGATAGTCCTTCTGCCAGACTTCCATCAAGTCAAACGCCTCAGCGAATTTGTACGTCGCGAAAAAACCACTGACGTACGCCTCGCAGATTTCCTGGCCTTCGTCTGCCGACGATTCGATCAGGAGCGGTGCGAGTTGAGGGAGAGCCTCTGTCATTTGGCCGTTTTGTGCCAGGGCCAGGTACTCTTCCAGGCGAATCCGACGGTTGGAGAATCCCAGATCGCGAGCTCGCTCGAGCGATTTACGCAGCGGGTCCGGTTTTCCCTGATGGCGGTAGACGCGGGCCAGCAGGAAATACGGTTCGGCTTCATTGGGAGATTGGTCACGCGCACGCTCCAGATGAACCAGGGCGGTGTCATAGTCTCGTTCGGCGATCGCGGTTCTCGCCGCCGACAGTGTCAGCCACAGTTGAATCCGTGGCCAGGCGAATAGTACTGCGATCGCGGCGAGTCCAAGCAGACCCAGGGTGAGCCAAAGACGACGGCGCGGAGGATGGGGAGCGTTCATGGAAGGTGCATTCAACCATCTGGCGGAGAAATAGGAAAGTGCGTCCCCCTCCAGGCTCGCCGTGTGACGCCGGTTCTCGCACCACGGGCCGATTGCGATATAATACGGCAAGAATCGCCCCGCCGGGGGAATTCTCCCGATTGCTTGACGCGCAGAATCCCGAAGACCCAGCGGAATGTCAGAACCCGTCCCGTCGAAATCGTCTCCGTTCCGCTGGTGGCTTGTCGGCGGACTGACGCTGGTTGCCGTCGTTGCGACCGCCTGGTGGTTTACGTCAAAGCAGCCGCCTTTGGAACGGTCCGATGAGCGACTCACCGAAATTCTCCGGCAAATCGAAACGGGGAGCGCCGATCGAGCGGCGTTGGAGGAAGCGGTCCGGATCAGTGGATCCACTCCACGATTTGCCTCGTTCAAACCGTTGTTCACCGCGGCACTGCACGTGGCCAACCGCGAATACGACGCGGCGATTCTCGAGTTGAATCAGCGCGAACCGGGAGATTCGACCCGCGAGGCGTCGATGCTGGTGATCGGCCAGGCGCTGTTTGGAGCGGGGCGACCCAACGAGGCGGCGCGGCTGTTTTACGAAGTGATCGTACTCGACCCGGGAAATCTCCTGGCGCGATTCCACATGGTTCGGTACTGGCACGAACGGGGTTCCGTGTCGGGCGCGATGAGTGAACTGGAACGGATCACTCAGGTCGCGCCGGACGATTATCGGGCATGGCGCGGACTGGGGGGTTACGCGTTCGACTTTTCCCGTTATGCCGACACGATCAAATACCTCGACCAGGCGCTGCGGTGTGCCCCCCCCACGGAGCCGCGGCAAGAGATTTTGCTGGAGCTGGGGCAATCGTATTTCCAGCAGCATGATTATGACCGGGCGGTGGAAACCTTGGCCGAAGCTCGGCCCAGCGCGTTGGGGGAAGCGGTGCGGGCGGAGTCTTATGAGGCTTTGGGACAGGCGGACGAGGCCGATGAGTGCCTCGCGCGGGCGGTGAAATTGGATGGAAAAAATCGCATGGTCCGGCTGGCGACCGCGCGGCTCGCGCTGCAACGGGGAAGGCCCACCGACGCGGTCGAGCCACTCGTGGCGCAACTGAAGGAAACGCCGAATGACCGCGATTGCCAGTTTCAATTGACGCTGGCGTATTCCGCGTTGGGGCAGGCGGAGTTGGCGGAAGCGGAAAGGGCGAAATTCGCCGCCCTGGATTTGCTGACAGATCGCTTCACCGAGTTGAACACCCAGGCGACCGCCCGGCCAAAAGATCTCGCGTTGCGGGAGGAGTTGGCGGAGATCTGTGAAAAACTCGGACAACCGCGGCAGGCGGAGGCTTGGCGACGCGCGGTGGCGATTTTGAGACAGGAATTGGAACTGTCAGAGATCCCCAAGTAGTTCCGCCGATTTCAACAGCCTTTGTTTTGTGGTAGACTGGTGTCTCGAAACAATCCGCAGCGCATCGCGGACACTGAGAGCGGTTTGCGGTGCGTTAGTCCCTACGCGATGCAGGGCCATGTCGAATTCGGTGGTGGCACCTCAGATTTCCAGCGACATGTTTCGGCGATTGGTGGAATCGACGAAAGATGTCGGGTTGTTTCTCCTGGGGAATGATCTGACCATTCTCAGTTGGAATCTTGGGGCGGAACGGATTACGGGCTACGACGCGGATCAGGTCGTGGGACGGACGTGGGGCTGGATTTGGAATTCCTCGGGGACTGATGACGGACAACGGGAACCCCAGTTATCGAACCGTGGCCATTCCGTTCCACAAGAGGTGGAACGGTCGTTTCAGCGCCGCAACGGTACCAGGATTTGGGTCCACGTCACCTGGACGCCGATTGGAGAACCGAGGGTCCCGGGCGGATTCGCCGTTGCGATCAAAGACATCGATGCGAGGATTCGCGCGGAGGAGGTTGTCCGGGCGCAAAAGGATGTGGAGCGTGCGGTTTTGGACTCGATGACCGCGCTGGTCGCGGTGCTGGACGCCACGGGGGAGATTCGCGCGGTGAATCGCGCCTGGGTCAAGGCGACTGAGACTGCGGCCGATTCTACGGTCTTCGGTCCCGCCCATGCCCGTGTCGGAGACGATTATCTGGCCGTTTTGAATTCTCGTGGAGAGGACTGGACGCGAGAGGTTCGCGCAGGGCTGTTGTCGATTCTGGACCGGTCGGCCGAGCGCTTCGAGTACGAATTCTGCTTCGGCTCGAAAGGGGCGCGGCAGTGTTTTTCTGTCTGCGTGACGCCCCGCGGCAACCACGCGGCCGGAGCGGTGATCTCGCATACGGACATCACCGAGCGCAAGTTGGCCGCGGAGGAAGTCTCCCACAACGCGGCGAAGTTGTCGCTGGCGCTGACCGCCTCCCGAATGGGGGTTTGGGATCTCGATCTGGAGACGGATACGATTGTCTGGTCTCCCGAGTGTTACCTGATCTTCGGTGTCGATTCGTTTGATGGGAAACGCGAGACATTCCACCAATTGATTCATCCCGACGACCGCGAAGCGATCCGTTTGGCTTTTGAGTCGGCGATCCGGAACCGAACGGACTTTGACAGCGAGTTGCGGATTGTTCAACCGAACGGCGCGATTCGCTGGGTCTCCAATCGGGCGCAGACTCAAGTTCTTCCGGGGGAAGCACCGCGGCGGGTCATTGGAACCGTTCGCGACATCACGCGAAGAAAGGACAACGAGGCGGCGCTCCTGGCGAGTGAGCTGCGTTATCGCCAATTGATCGAACGCAATCGGGTGGTCGCGTGGGAAGGAAAACTGGGATCGTTCGATTTCAGCTATGTCAGTGAATTTTGTGAGGAACTGTTGGGGTATCCGCGCGACACCTGGTACGAATCGGGATTCTGGGCCGCCCACCTTCACCCGGATGACCGCACGTACGCGTTTGATTTCTGCCTCGCGGCAACCGCCGCCTTGGAGGGCCACAGTTTTGAGTATCGCATGGTGCATGCCGACGGACGCGAGATCTGGATTCACGACGTGGTGAACGTGGTTTCGGTCGACGGGAAGTTAACCGGAGTTCGCGGAGTGCTGGTCGATATCACCGATCGAAAACTGGCGGAACTGGCGGTCCTGGGGCAGAATCGCGTTCTGGAGGAAATCGCCGCGGAACATCCACTCGCCGTGATCCTGAAAACCATCGTCGAATTTGTCGAAACGCAGCTTCCCGGTTGTTTGTGTTCTATCCTGCTGCTGGACCATGAGACGCAATCGCTGCGAATGGGGGCGGGACAGTCTTTACCGGCCGCGTACAATCAGGCGATCGACGGCATTAAGATCGGTCCCACTGTTGGTTCGTGCGGTACGGCCGCGTATTTCGGGAAACCCGTGGTGGTGACCGACATCACGACCGATCCGTTATGGGCGGCCTTCGCCGAACTGGCTTTGGGGTATGGACTGCGCTCGTGCTGGTCGGTTCCCATTTTTGACGGAGGCAGCCAAACGCGACCCGACGCGCCGGTCCACGTGTTGGGAACGCTGGCGATGTATCGCAAAGAGCCGGGGGAGCCGGCGTCGCGGTCGAACGAGGTTCTGACGAGCGCCGCCGATCTCGCCGGCGTCGCGATTGAACGCGATGCGGTGTCGGCCAAACTGCGGCAAAGCGAACGGCGGTTCCGCAGCGTTCTCGACACGTCACCCAACATCGTCTTTTTGAAAGATCTGGAGGGGCGGTACCTGTTCGTCAATCATCGAATGGCGGAAGTCCACAACACCGCTCAAGACGATTGGTTGGAAAAAACCTGTCACGATTTGTTTTCACGCGATGTGGCGGACCAATACACAGTGCGTGATCGGCGGATTCTCGAAAGCTTGATACCGGAACATGGTGAGGGACCGATCCCGCTAAAGGACGGCACGGAACTGACGATTCTCTGGGTGGTTTTCCCGCTTCTCGACGAAAGCGGAAAACCGTACGCGTTGTGTGGGATCGGGTCCGATATCACGGAACGCAAACGGATCGAAAACTCGCTGCGGCACGCGCAGGCGATCGCGCAGGTCGGGAACTGGCGTTATGACTTGGCGGCGGGTGTCCTGACGGGATCCGAAGAGGGGCTGCGGATCATGGGGAGGGAATCGGGCACGCTCGCGCCTATCGATTTTTACAATCTGGTGCATCCCGAAGATCGCCACCTGCTCACCAATGCCTGGGAGTCGATTTTGGCGGGTGGAGTTTTTGACGTGGAATTGCGGATGGTCGTCCATGGCCAACCCAAATGGATCGACGTCCATGCGGTGGCCCAACGGGACTCGAATGGTGGTTTGCGGGAGGTGTTTGGCATCACGCAAGATGTCACGCTCCGCCGGCAACTGGAAGAGCAACTGCGGCAATCACAAAAGATGAACGCGGTCGGGCTGCTCGCCGGCGGGATCGCCCACGATTTCAACAATATCCTCACGGTGATTTTGGGGCATTGCGACCTGGCGCAGCTTGAAGCTCCCGAGAATCCGATTCTCGCCGAGATCGCCATTATTCGCGACGCCGGCGAACGGGCGGCAAAGCTCACCCAGCAGCTTCTGGCGTTCAGCCGCAAACAGATCCTCAATCCTGTCGTTCTCGATCTCAACGAAGTCATCCGCCAGAGTGCGGTATTTTTGCGGCGATTGATTGGGGAACATATTGTCCTGTCGACCGACATCGCGCCCGATCTGGGGTTCGTGAAAATCGACGAACGCCAGATGGAACAGGTTCTGTTGAATCTGGCGATCAACGCGAGCGACGCGATGCCCACCGGAGGTCGACTGATTGTGCGGGCCCGCAACGTCACGCTGGTCCCTTCGCCGTCCGCTCACTCCGATCTTTCCGATCCGCAGTGCGAGCGTGACTTTATCGAGTTGACGGTGACCGATACGGGAGTTGGCATGACACCCGAAGTGCGCAGCCAGATCTTCGAACCGTTCTTTACCACCAAAGAACTCGCCCGAGGAACCGGCTTAGGCCTGGCGGTTGTTCACGGAATCATCCACCAGAGCGGCGGACAGATCGATGTCGAAAGCGAACCAGGGCACGGATCCACCTTTCGGATTCTGCTCCCGGCAGTCACCGAACCGGCGCACGTCGCAGTTGCCAATCCCCTGTCCGTTCCCACTCGCGGCTCCGAAACGATTCTGCTGGTGGAAGATGAGCCGAGGGTCCGCGAAATCGCCCGGACCGTGTTGCAAAGGCAGGGCTACAACGTGTTGGAAGCGGGGGCCGGCACCCAGGCGATTGAGATCTTCACCGCGCGCAACGGTGGCATCGACCTGCTGCTGACTGATGTAGTAATGCCTGAAATGAGCGGTCGACAGGTCGCGGATCTGCTGCGCGCCCGGAAGCCTGACCTGCGGGTGATCTACATGAGCGGGTACACCGACGACGAAGTCGTGCGGCACGGCGTCATGCACGCCCAGGATCAATTCCTGCAAAAACCGCTGGAAATGATGAGTCTGACGCGCAAAGTCCGGGACACACTCGACAGCCCGATCGCCAACCGGAGTTGACACTGTGAGCAAGCCCATGGGTCTGACCACTGACCACTGACCACTGGCAACTGACAAACCCCGGCCCCCCTTTCACGAACCCCACGCCCGACACATAGTCGAAAAAACCACCACTTGATAAACTCCCCACGATCAATTCCTTCGCCCGACATGGCGAAGTCGCACCCGGAGGCGAATACATGCCGCTGCAATTGAAGACGCTGCAGGAAGTCTCGGTCGAGCTGGGAATCCCCGAGCCCGAGATCAAGGCCATGGTCCAACTGCAAAAGGTCCGTGGCATGATGAAAAAGGGGCGACTGTTGTTCGCCCCCGACGAAATCGCCAAGATCAAACGGCAACGGAAATCATTACCCGACTCGGCGAAAGAAACGATCGCTCCCCCGCCTGTGCAGCCACCGAAGCCCGCCGCTCCCAAGGTCGCTCCTCCGCGGCCGGCGCGAAAATTTCCCCCGCGACCGACTGACGCGTAGTTGCGTTCCAGTATCAGGCGGGTGAAACCATGATGTGTTATCCGGGAGCTTGCCCTGGATGAGCCCGAAACCCCAGACTCGCATACAACGCTTCCGCAGGCTCGTTGCCACGTGTGACCACAATCCCGAGCTCAGTTTCTCCCAACTCGCAGAGCCGGTCCATCGCGCGAAGCAGCCCGGCCCGAGCCAGCCCGTGCCGCTTCCAGTCCGGCGCGGTGAACGAGAACGCCAGAAGCGGTTTGCCCTGATACCGTGTGACCAGGGTCGCGCTGACGGGCTTGCCGTCCCGTTCGATGATCTCTGAACAGTCGGGCAGAAACTCCCCATAGTCCCCTGACATCGCACTTTCGCCTGAACGATGTGGTTGACGAGGCGGTCCTGCGCCGTAGCGTGCGGTTGGTGAAAAAAATCCTCGAAGATCGCAGCGACCCGAATATCGACGTCGACGAGGTGATCCGCATGGCCCAGGCCTGTCATCATTCCCAGGAGAGTGGGCGGCCGACTTCGACGAATGGTAAGGCTCCGGCCGCTCGAATCCAACGCGCTGAAGCCGTGAACAATTGAGAACACTGCCAGGGATCGATGGACAATCACTGGACAGTTCCAGTTTGCGGCGATCCGGACGGTCGCGACGGAGACGTCAAACCGCGAACTGTCGTTTCGACACCGATCGGCGACGGTCCCTGGAGTCGATCCGAGATCAGACGGCTTCCTCTGGCCGATCAGTTCTCCACTCGGTATGCGTCCCCCCCCCTCCTTTCTTCCTTTCTTTTCTAATCCTGCAAATCCTGTAATCCTGTCTAAAACACCCGTACTTTTCGCGGATCCGCCGGACCGACCTGGATCTGGTACTCTTGACGGGGAAAGACTCGTCCCGATATCTGCGAGGATTTGCGAATGGTGACGACACTTTTGTTGCTCCTGCCTCCAACTTCTCTTTGCCGATCAACGTACTCTCCTTCACCTCACTACCCGCTCCACCTGTCGAAAGGAACTTGACTCATGCACACTGTCGCGACGATTGACCGACTGGTCGATCTGGTGGATCCGGCGGCCAATGTCATTCTGAACATGTCTCCTGCCGAGGCGCTCGCACGCGTCGCCTCGGGCGATCCGGCCCAGGTCCGCGAAATCGACGGTCAGTTCGCCCTTGTCCACAAACAGGGACGCATCGTGCGGATGGCCCGCTCGATCGGTCGCCCCTTGCGGTACTTCATCGCCAAACGGGCCGAGGGGCCCTGTCTGATCACCGCCGAGCGCATCGACGAAATCCACCGCTTTTTGCAAAGCGAGGGACTCGATGGACAGTTTCATCCCTCCTACAGCCGGATGGTGCCGGCTCACTACCTGACCGAGGTCGCGCTCGTTGGTTGCCCTGACCCCAATCCCACCTACACGCGGTTTTTCGCCCCCCAGCGCAATCGCCTGCCGGCCGATCCCGCCGCGATTGGGGCCGCGTATATCGGGGCGCTCGCACAGGAACTGGACCGCTGGCTTGATCGCATCGACAAACAGTCCCCCATTGGGGTGATGTTCTCGGGCGGGATCGACAGCGGTGCCGTCTTTCTGACGTTGTATCACCGCCTGTTGAGCCGGGGGGAAAACCTCGGCCGATTGAAAGCGTTCACGCTCTCGGTGGATGGTCGGGGCGAAGACGCGGCTCAGGCGCGGCAGTTTCTCGAGGCGCTCGATCTCGGGCTGTTTCTCGAAACGATCGAGGTTCCCGCCGACCAGTTGGATGTCCGCGCCACAATCCGCGTGATCGAGGACTACAAACCGCTCGACGTGCAGTCGGCCGCCGCCGGCCTGGCGCTCTGTCAGGGAATCCGCGCCCGCTATCCGGACTGGAAATACCTGATTGACGGCGATGGCGGTGACGAAAACCTAAAAGATTACCCGATCGAAGAGAATCCCGAACTGACCATTCGCAGCGTGTTGAACAACACCATGCTGTATCAGGAAGGCTGGGGCGTTGGGGCGATCAAGCACTCGCTCACCTACACGGGGGGTCAGTCGCGCGGACATGTCCGTACGTCGGCCCCCGCGCGCGCTCTGGGTTTCGAAGGCTTCAGTCCCTTCGCGCTCCCGAATGTGATCGAGGTCGCCGAGGGGATTCCGTTCATCGAACTGACCGATTGGAAGCACGATCGCCTCTACGCACTGAAAGGGGAAATCGTTCGGCTGGGGGTGGAATCGGTGACCGGCCTGACGATGCCCACGTTTCCGAAACGGCGGTTCCAGCACGGTGCCGTCGAACGCGCCACGTTCGACACGCAGTTTGCCGGCACGCCACTGGAATACCGCAAGATCTTCCTGGAACAATACACCGCATAATTCGCGCGACCCGGCGACCCCTCCGGTCTTGGCGCACGTTCACCAGCGCGGGTATATTCAACCGTGTTGATGTGTCCTGTCCCCATCGGTTGTTCGCCGCCGCATGCAGATTTCGCTCCGAATCCCACTGCTGGTTGTCGCGTTCTGTCTCGTCGGCTCGGTTTCCGCCGGTGCCGACGACACGGTGCGGTCGTTGAATTTCGAGAACGACATTCTGCCGATCCTGACGCGGTTCGGCTGTAACACGTCGGGATGTCATGGCAAAGCCGAGGGGCAAAACGGTTTCAAACTTTCGGTCTTCGGTTTCGACCCGCCGGGAGACTACCTTGCCCTGACCCAGGAGGGACGGGGACGCCGGGTTGTCCCGACTCTTCCCGACCAGAGTCTGTTGCTGTCGAAAGCGTCGGGTGTTGTTCCCCACGGCGGGGGCGTGCGCATCGACCGCCAGAGCGAGTTTTACCAGACGCTGCGCGACTGGATCGAACGGGGACTGCCGTTCGGATCGCCCGATGATCCCCAGGTGGTCTCAATCGCCGTCGAACCCCGGGAACGGCAACTCGCCGTTCAGTCGAAGCAACAGCTCACCGTGGCCGCCACGTATTCGGACGGCCGGGTGGTTGATGTAACCCGGCTGACGAAGTTTCAATCGAACAACGAAGGACTTGCGGCCGTCGATGACACGGGACTCGTCACCGCGGGCGAAGTCCCGGGAGAAGTCGCCGTCATGGCCTCATACATGGGGCAGGTTGATGTCTTCCGGGCACTGGTCCCGCGGTCCGAGCCAATCGCCAACTACCCCGATCTGCCCGAATTCAATTTTCTAGACGGCCCGGTTTATCGCAAACTCCGGACGCTGAACATTCTCCCGTCCGGGCCGGCGTCAGACGCCGACTTTCTGCGGCGGGTGTCTCTCGACGTGATCGGCACCCTTCCGACTGCGGAAGCGTCGCGACAGTTTCTCGCCGACGATCGAACCGACAAACGACGCCTGCTCGTGGACTCGTTGTTGGCTCGCCCCGAATATGCCGACTTTTGGGCATTGAAGTGGGCCGACGTTTTGCGAGTCGACCGGCAGGCACTGGGCCATCGGCGCGCCTACGAGTATTACCAGTTTCTCCGCACCAGCGTCGCGACGAATAAGCCGTACGACCGCTTGTGTCGCGAAATCGTCGCGGCGCGGGGCCCGCTTTCTGAACAGCCGGGCGGCAGCTTCTACAAGGTCGTGACGAACCCGGGGACGATGGCGAGTACGCTGTCGCAAGTCTTTCTGGGAGTCCGGATCGAGTGCGCTCAATGCCACCACCACCCGTTTGACCGCTGGAGCCAGACCGACTACCTCGGCATGCAGGCGCACTTCACCCAGATGGCGTTCAAAACCGTCTTGGGCGGAGAAGTGTTGATTTCAAACCCCGGTGCGGCGGTCACACATCCGCGGACTGGTCAGGAGGTCTTCGCCCATCCGTTGGGGACCGAAAACCCGACAGGGAACCCGGCGGGGGACCGACGACAATTGCTGGCCTACTGGATGACCGCCGACGACAATCCGTGGTTCGCCCGCAACTTCGTCAACCGCATGTGGGCGCACTTTATGGGGCGTGGTCTGGTGGAGCCGATCGACGACATGCGGCTGACCAATCCCCCCAGCAACCCCGAGTTGCTCGACGCGCTTGCCAAGAGTTTTGTGGAATCGGAATACGACGTCAAACAGCTCGTGCGGACGATCTGCGCCTCGCGAGTCTACCAGACCTCTTCGACACCCAACGACACCAATCGCAAAGACGACCAAAACTACTCGCGGGCGCTGCTCAAGCGACCGTCGGCGGAGGTGCTGTTTGACGCCGTCTGTCAGGTGACCGGTGTCGAAGAGAAGTTCGCGGGGACGCCGGCCGGCTACCGCGCGGTGCAGTTATGGGACAGCCAGGTGCCCCACTATTTCCTGAAACTGTTTGGCCGCCCCTCACGGGTCACCTCGTGCGAATGTGAGCGGACGATTGAACCCAGTGTGGCGCAGGTGCTGCATGTCCTCAATTCGCCCGAGATTCAGGACAAGCTCTCGCATGACGGGGGACGAGTCGCGCAATTGGAGCGGGATGTCTCGGATGATGGAGTCGTCGTCGATGAACTGTTTCTGACATTCTTCAGCCGCTATCCGTCGCTGGAAGAGCGAACAGCTTCGGCGGCGTACTTGAAGAAACGGCCGGACAACCGCCGTGGGGCGGTGGAAGACTTGGCCTGGAGCCTGCTCAACACAGTCGAATTCGTGTTCAATCACTAAGGGAGAACCCGTCGATGGCGACAGCGAATCATTTTTGCGACCGGGTCACGCGTCGCGACGCGTTACGCGTCGGGTCGGCCAGCCTGTTCGGAGCGGGCTGGGGACTGGGTCAGCTCCTCTCTCGGCAGTCAATCGCCGCCGAAACGTCGCCTCCGAGCGATGTGTCGGTCATTTTCCTGTTCCTCAAAGGGGGCTTGTCGACGATCGACACCTGGGACATGAAGCCCAACGCTCCGAGCGAGTTTCGCGGGCCGTTTGCGCCGATCGCCACCAACATTCCGGGGATTGAAGTCTGTGAACATCTGCCGATGCTCGCGGGGCAGATGGACAAGGTCTCGCTGATCCGCAATTTCGGTCACCGCAATTCCGATCATGGTCCCGCCGACCACTACATGCTGACCGGCTACCACCCGATTCCCGGATTCAATCCGAATCTCAGTCCCAACAACCAACGGCCGGCGCACGGGTCGATCATCTCCCGCAAACTCGGGCCGCGTGGCTCTGTTCCCCCCTACGTTTGCCTCCCGCGAATGCACGCCAGCGCAGGGCCGGCCTATCTGGGAGCCTCGGTCGCGCCGTTTGTGGTGGAGGCGGATCCCAACTCTCCCAGTTTCGCCGTCCCCGATCTGTTGCCGCCACTTGTCGTCGACCCTGGTCGGTTTGAAAACCGCAAGGAGTTGCTGGGGGTGGTGGACCGATTTCAGAAATCGGGGGAGATCGCCGCCAACCGCGGTGCGAACGCGGTCAACACGTTTCAGCGCAAAGCGTTTGACCTGATGACCTCGTCGGCGACCAAGGCGGCGTTCGACATCTCCGCCGAGTCGGGCGAGATGCGCGACCGCTACGGTCGCAACTCGCTGGGACAGGCCTGTCTGATGGCTCGCCGACTGGTGGAAGCGGGCGTTCGCTGTGTGTCGATCGATCACACGAACTGGGACACCCACGACAACAACTTCAGCGTCCTGAAAAACGACCTGTTGCCATTGCTCGATCGTGGCATGTCGACGCTGTTCGCCGACCTGTCGGAACGCGACATGTTGAAAAAGACTCTGGTTGTCGTGACGGGCGAATTCGGTCGCACGCCGCGAATCAATCAGAATTCCGGTCGCGATCATTGGGGACCTTCGTTCACCGTGGCGATGGGGGGGGGCGGGATTCAAGGCGGGCGGGTCGTGGGAAAATCGGATCCCCGTGCCGAAAAGCCCGACGGTCCCGCGTACGGACCCGAAGAGTTGTCTTCGACAATGTTCCGTCTCCTGGGAGTCGATCCCAACGATGAGTTCTATACCCCCGAAGGCCGACCGGTGAAAATCGCGGCGAGCAATCGGGTGATTTCCGAGTTGCTGTAGGGGATCCGCGCGGTCCCATTTCCGTCGTTCAACATGTGGTGCGATTCAATGCGACGGCATTTGACGTGGTGCGTTTTGCTGGTGGGATTCGTGGCGACACCGGCGCTGGCCGACCCGCCCGCGGCCATGTACATCTTTCCGGCTGGCGGGCAGCGCGGAACGGAAGTCAAAGTCCGGGTCGGGGGGATGTATCTCCACGAGTCGGCTCCGTGGGAAGTGCTGGGACCGGGAGTGACCGCTTCGCCGCGACTCGCGCAAACCGAGACGATCTGGTTTGAAGGACCGGTCATCCCGCTCCCCGATTCGCAACAGTCGGAAGACTATCCCAAAGATTACCTGGGAACGATTCGGATTGAGCCCAACGCGACTGCGGCCGCTCGCGCCTGGCGCGTTTGGACCGCCCAGGGAGCGACACCGGCACGCACGTTTGTGCTGGGGGATTTACCTGAAATCGTGGAAGAAGAAATCGACGGACGTCCCGTCGCGGTCCCTGTTGTCGCACCGATCACAATCAACGGACGAGTTTTTCCCCGCGAAGATGTCGATGTCTGGTCGATTAACGCGAAACCAGGGGAATCGTTCACCTGCACCGCGCTGGGGGTGAGCCTGGGTTCTCCCTTGGAAGTGAGGCTTGAGGTCCGCGATCCGAACGGGCTGGCGATCGTCGAGAGTGGTGCCGTCCCGCTGCCCGACTGCGACGCGTCGGTTCGCTTTGTCACTCCGGTGGCGGGGAAGTACTCGGTTCGAATTCACGACCTGCGGTTCGGCGGCTTGCAACACTACGTCTATCGATTGACGATCACGAATGGCCCACATGTGGATCGCATCTTTCCGCTCGGCGGACGTCGTGGCACCACGACCGAATTCCACCTGACGGGCCAGAAGGTACCTGACCTGCCAATTCCGCTGGAGCTTCCCGTGGAAGGTTCGCAGACTCAGGCGCTGTTTTCCCTGCCGACGGGGAATTCCAATCGGGTCACCCTGGATCTCGACGAATTCCCCGAAATTGTCGAACGCGCGGATCGTGCGGGAATAGAGCCAGCGACCACGCCACAAGCTATTCCGTTCGTCGCGAATGGTCGAATTGCTACGCCAGGCGAGGCTGATGTTTGGCCGATCTCGCTGAAAAAGGGGGAAGCCGTTCAACTGGAGACCCGCGCGGCCCGATTGGGGGCACCCATCGATACGGTCGTGTCGATCACCGACGCGGCCGGGAAGGAACTCGCGCAGAATGACGACCTGGCGGGGGGCATCTCGGATTCCGCGTTGCAGTTCACCGCGCCCGAAGAGGGCGTTTACTTTGTTCGCGTCACAGAGCGCGATCCCGATCGCGGCGGACCGGCGTTCGCCTACCGCTTGCGCATGGCAAGCGCCAGCCGACCCGATTTCCGGCTGTTTCTCACCGAAAACGCCATCGCGCTCCCGCGGGGCGGAGAAGTCAAACTCAAGGTGCGAGTCGAGCGAACGGGCGGATTCGCCGGCGAGATCACTCCGGAAATCATTGGGAATCTGGAAGGAGTGGCCATCACAGCCCCTCCGATCGCCGCCAATGGGAACGAGCTGCAAATCAGTTTGAAAACCGATGCGCTCGCCAAAGTCGCCGCGGGGCGATTCGAAATTCGCGGGACGGCGATGATCGGTGATCAGAAGGTGTTCCGTGTCGCCCAATTGACCCTGGGACTCGCGGGGAGGCCGGAGGTGGACTCGGTGCTGTGCGCAGTGACCGTTCCCACCCCGTTCAAAGTGAAGGGGGTTTACGAAGTGAAATACGCCCAGCGCGGCAGCCGATTCGTCCGGCAATTCGCCCTCGATCGCGGGAGCTACGAGGGACCGCTGGAGGTGCGACTCGCCGACAAGCAGACCCGCCACCTGCAAGGTGTGACGGGGCCAGCCATCTCGGTTCCCGCCGGTGCCACCCAGTTCGAATATCCGGTGTTTCTCCCCCCGTGGATGGAGATCGGTAGAACAAGCCGGACGGTGGTGATGGCGGTGGGAGAGGTCGCCGACCCCGATGGAACAAAGCACAAGGTCAGCTTCACCTCGCTCCAGCAAAATGAGCAGATTGTCGCGTTGGTCGATCCCGGCCAGCTCAGTCTCGACCTGTCACGGAAAACCGCGATGGTTCGGGCAGGCGAGTCGGTGAAAATCCCCGTGCGCGTCGGGCGCGGCACCGGCGTGACCGGTGAGGCGAAAGTGGAACTGGTCGTCCCCCGGCATATCCGCGGAGTCGCTGCTGAGACAATCACGCTGCCCGCCAATTCCGAAAATGGCGAACTGGTACTCCGGTTCTCCCCCGACGGCGGCGGGCCGTACAACCAGCCGTTGCTGCTGCGGGCGACAGTGTTAAAGAATGGCGACGTGCCGTTTGTCGCTGAGGCGAAGATCGAGTTGGTTGAGTCGGGCGATGGGAAACGGTAAGAAACTGTTCATGATCAAGGTTCCCAAGCGACCACTCCCGTAGTCCAAGGGAGCCCCGACTCCGCTTGCATGAGGGTCAGCCGCGTGGATTTCAATCCACGCCCGCTTCCCCCTTCAAATACGCCAACAGATCCGCAAATTCCTGCCGGGTGACATCCTTCTCGACTCCCTGGGGCATCAGAGAGACCTTCGACGCCACAATCTCATCCAGATCGCTCCGCAACAACGCCTCCTCTTTCCCCTGCTGCATCCGCAGGGTGATGCTGGTTGGG
This sequence comes from Planctomicrobium piriforme, assembly GCA_945860955.1. Lineage (GTDB taxonomy): Bacteria > Planctomycetota > Planctomycetia > Planctomycetales > Planctomycetaceae > UBA10511. The sequence continues at coordinate 21,877 of CAMATH010000079.1, read as the reverse complement.
TTCTCGGCGGCGATCAGTCCCGAGAGCGTGCGGCCATCACGGGTGAGGACTGTATACGAGGTGAACCCTTCGGTGATCTCGTGATCGGGAACAAGAATGTGCAGCAAAATCGTCGGCTTCGGCTGATTGCGAATCGAAAACAAATCCGGGCCAACCGCGTACCCTTCCCGATCGAGTCGATGGCAGTTGGCACAGACCCGCTTGAACACCACCTTGCCGTTCGTCGCGTTCGATTTCAGATCGACAACATCCTTGTAGCTTTCGTAGACCTTCGCGCGATCTCCAGTCACGGTGCCGAAGATCTTTTGTGCGGCGGCGCGCAGTTCGGGATCGGAATGTCCTGTGAGCTGTCGACGCCGAAACGCGTCGATGGCAATCGCGGGGACACGCTCTTCCTGAACCGCGGTCAATAGCCCGCGAACGTGGATGGGAAGTGCCAGCAGCGAACCGAAGACCTCATCGCGCAAGGCGGGTGAGTAGCGCGAGAACCGTTCGGTGGCCAGCAGTTCCCTCGCGACCTCGGGGCGTCGCAATGTCGCCAGCGCCCGGGCCGCCGCGAGTTGCACCTCCACGGGTTCAGGTTGATCCAACAGCGTCAACAGCGTCTGACTCGATATGTCCCACCCGGCATGTCCCAGAATCTCCACCGCCGCTTTCCGGTCAGCGATCGCCGCATTCGAATCGCGTGATTCGTGAAGTGCCACGTCGATCAGACTCGCGAGTGGCACGTTTCCCGCAGCCGCATTCAACATCGCGCGCAGCACATTGCCATCCTCGGGGATCTCCCCCCGTTGACGAAACGACTGCGCAAAGCCAGCCACCATGCGGAACTCGTCCAACCGCCTGCGGACGGGCTTATCGACCAGCTCCGTGGCCAGACGCGCCGCCTGCTCCGGCGAGCTGGCCGCCGCCGTCAAGCGGGACTGATCGAACAAGAACGCTTCCGAAACGGTCGCCTCGTCTCGCGCGATCGCCAGCAGGGCGACAAAAACTACCTCCTCCCGGCCAGCGGTGGCGCTGAGGACGGCGGCCCGGGTCCAACGATCCGCCCCATCGCGCGCTCCCAGTTTCGCCAACGCGACCGAAATGCGCGACGGAATCTGATCCCGACGCAATCGTTCGTTTTGGTCGATTTTGTTGGCGGCGCATGCTCCCAGCGCGATCGCCGACTGAAAACGGACGCGGGGATTCTCATCGCCGGTGAGCGTCAGTGCGTGTTCCAGCAGATGCGGATTGTCCACCAGTCGCGGTTCCGCAAGTCGCAGCGCAAACTCCCGAATCGCGGGTTCCGGATGCGCGATCAAAAAATCGAGGACACCATCGTCGACCGCGTTTCCCGCGTCGAGAAGTGAGACCGCGCACACCAGCGCTGGACCGGCGGCAGCGGGGTCGGTCGCCGCCTTGCGCAACGCCTCGCCCGAACCGTCATCAGTCTTCGTCGCCAGCAGCCGACGCGCGGTTTCGCGTCGCCAGCCGTTCTGTTCTTCCAAGATCGCTAATAGCCCACCGACAGGCAGTTCCGCGAGGGGCAGCCGCCGGCGCGCGGTCAATGCGGCGGGTGTCGCGTCGCTCGCCACGACCCGCCAGATTCGTCCCTTGTCTTTGCCGCTGTTGAAGTCGGTATGTTTGCGGACTTCGACCGGCAGGTAGTCGGGATGTTCAATCGTCTTGCGGTACATGTCGCAGACGTACAGAGCCCCATCCGGTCCGTGAGCCAGATAGACCGGTCGGAACCAGTTGTCGGTACTCGCGAGAAACTCCTGACCATCGCGCGCCCGGCGGGCGGCGAAGGTCGCGCCGTTCGGTTCCAACCGGTCGAAATGCACCAGATTCCCGGTCGGATCACACGAAAAGATCCCCCCTTGGTATCCCGGGGGAAGCTTGTCCCCCCGAAACACCGTCACGCCGCAAGCCGCGGTGAATGTTCCCGCGTGCGAGTCGGCGGTCGTCACATTGCTGCTGATCGGATACAGCCGGGCGGCGGTGCCATGCCCCCGGGAGGGCTCAGCGACCATGTCTGCCGGACAGTTCTGCACGGTTTCGGAGAACGTCAGCTTCGGCTGCCTCCGCAGAATCGCCGACGTCAGAACGACGTGCTGCGCCTGGACGCGGTTGTAGCAGATGAAGCGACGGCCAAAGTCGTCAAACGTTTGCCCGAATTGGGCACCCCCATCAATCGCCTCCCAGGCGGTGCGATCGGGGCGAAAGCGGAAATCGGTCCGGCCCAATTCGATCGCCGGTCGATCGGGTGCCTGGGGATTGGTCACCTTGCCACCTGTCAATCCGCTGGTCACATAGATCCAGTTGTCGGGACCAAACGTAGGGTGACTCACGCGCAACTGCGTGCTGCCCGCAGTGGAGAAGCCTATGAACCAGACTTCCCGTTCATCCGCCTTTCCGTTTCCGTCGGTGTCGCGCAGAAACAGGATCTCGGGAGCGCAGGTGACAATCAGCCCCCCATTCCAGGGGAGCAGTCCGTTGGGATACGACAAGCCCTCAGCGAACGTGGTGCGAGTATCCATGTCGCCGTCGCTGTCGGTATCGGTCAACAGCGCGATCCGCCCCGGAGGAGCCGCCCCTTCGGAGGGTCCGGTGGGATACCCTCGATTCTCGGCGACAAACAACCGTCCCCGTTCGTCGAACGCCATCGCGACCGGGCTTTCGATCATCGGCTCCGACGCGACCAGTTCAATTCGCAAGCCGGGTTCAAGGCGAAACGACAACGGCGCCTGATGGGGTGAGAGCGGCCCATCCAGCGGACGATCCTGAGCGACAACGGTCGTCGCGCAACAGGCGCAGAACACGATCCACGAGGTCCAACGTGCCGGCATGGGAAGTCTCTCCAGAGAGTTACAAAGGACGGTCGATCAATTCTGCCCCTTGAGTACGAACAGAAAAGCGGCGACGAACGCGATCACCCCGGGAATGATCAGATACAGCGCGATCGCCACGTTGTTCGATTTCCCCGTCTTGCCATTGTAGGTGGTCCCGCATTCACCACACTTCACGTGGGTGAACAGTTTCGGCCCGAGCAGGCCCCCCCACCAGGTGAATTTGACCCGTTCGGCACTGTCTGATTCACATTCTGGACACGGCTGAAAATCCGACATGGTCGCACCAGTCGCCTTAGATCGATTGCAGGATGGAAGGGGAACGAGAGACAACAGTCCGGCGGACACGAAAAGGCCGGAAACAGAGCGTCAGAAAGCGGTCGCGGAGAACCGCTTTCTGACGGTTTACGCCACGCCTACTTTTTGGCCAATTCGGTCCGGACCCGTTCGAGGAGTTTCTTTGTGGCGATGATCCCTTCGGACTCACCAATCTTGCCCCCTTCGTATTCGATGCCGACATAGCCATGGTAGCCGGCGTCGAGAACGATTTTCATCATCTTCTTGTAGTCGGTGTGAATCTCGTCTCCCGCGTCGTTGAAGTCGTGCGACTTGGCGCTCACCGCCTTGGCGAACGGCATCAGCTCGGTGACCCCCTTGTAACGGTCGTATTGCTTCCCGTCACCGAGATTGAAGTTGCCGAAATCGGGGAGGGTGCCGCACCGGGGATGATTGACCTTCTTGATGACCGTCGACAGCCACTCGCCATTCGAAGAGAGGCCACCATGGTTTTCGACGATCACATTGATGCCATGCGGGTCGGCGAATTCCGTCAGAGCGCGGAGTCCGTCGGCGGCACGGTGAACCTGATCTTCGTACGAGCCAGCCGACGCGGCGTTCACCCGAATCGAGTGACACCCCAGGTGTTTGGCCGCCTCGACCCACTTGAAGTGATTCTCAACCGCCTGATTCCGCTTGGCCAAGCTCGCGTCCCCCAGGTTTCCCTCGCCGTCACACATGATCAGCAGCAGCTTGACGCCAAGATCTCCCGCTCGCTTTTTCAATTCATCCAGATACTTCGTGTCCTTCGCCTTGTCCTTGAAGAATTGATTGACGAATTCGACCGCGTGAATCCCGTATTCTTCCTTTGCGACTTTCGCGAAATCGAGGTTATCGATCTTCTTGGCGAACAACGCCTTGTGCAGCGACCATTCCGCGAGAGAGATTTCGAACAGCGGCTTTTCTTCGGCGGCGAACACCGCGGGTGCGAATGCCGCGGCGGCGGCCAGCAGGGCGGATTGTGTCAGGAACTCGCGACGGGGAAGGATCTGCGACATGGAGAACACGCCTCAAACAACGGGAGAATGGGGAGAAACAGCCGGTTTGACTGAACCGGAATCTTCGAACACCCCACGATTATAGCGGCGGACTGCGGCAAGTTCACACGCCCGGGAAGGTCGGTCTGCCCGCCGACTGTTAGTGCTGGTCGCTTTACCGCAGGATCACTGAAGCGAACCTAAGCCCAGGTGGACAGTCCGGTTGATCCCGGCGGGACAACAATTCATCGCGACAGACTTGGAATTGGCCGGGTGGCTGGGGAGAATCGAAGGAAAGAGACTCTTGTCCCGGATTTCACCGCGTCGAAGGCTCCAATGCGTTCGTCGCAAATGAGCCTTCGAGACCCCGGCAGTCCCCATTCGAACCATTGGTTCGCATCATGCCTTCCAAAAACATCCACGAGTCATCCCGACGCATTCGGATGAAGAATCCACTTTTCGCGGTGGAATTCGCTATGCTGGCACTGGGGTTGTTCACGACCACGCGGTCATTCGCCGACGAACCGATCTCGGGTGAGAAACTCTTCGCGACCCGGTGTGCAAATTGTCACGGTCCCATGGGCGAAGGGTCGGCAGACAACAAACGCCGGCTCGAAGGAGACCGTTCGGTGGCGCAACTGGCCGACGTCATTGGTAAGACGATGCCCGAGGATGCGCCGGGAACCCTTTCGCCGGAAGAGTCGAAGGCGGTCGCCAGTTACATTCACGAGGCGTTCTATTCACCAATCGCCCGCGAGCGCAATCGGCCGGCGCGCATCGAGCTGTCGCGTCTCACCGCGCGCCAATACCGACACTGTGTAGCCGACCTGGTGGGGGGCTTCCGCTGGCAACCGACGTGGGGTGAACAGCGGGGCCTGCATGGCGACTACTTCAGCGGACGCCGGTTGGGTGGCAGAAAGAACCGCGCGGCGGAGCGTGTCGACGCGAGCATCCAGTTCAACTTCGGCACCGACGCACCCGTCCCGGAGATCACCGAACCGCATGAGTTTTCGATCCGCTGGGAAGGTTCGTGTCTGGCACCGGAAACCGGGGAATACGAATTGGTCGTGCGGACGGAACACTCGGTCCGGCTGTGGTTGAATGACAAACAGCGTCCCTTGATTGACGCTTGGGTGAAGTCCGGGTCCGACACCGAATATCGCGCGCCCCTGTTTCTGATCGCTGGCCGGATCTACCCGATCAAGCTCGAATACACCAAGGCGAAACAAGGGGTCGACGATTCGAAGAATCAAAAGGAAAAGCCCGCGTCGAAGCCATCGTCCATCACGCTGGCGTGGAAGCGTCCCACCAGCGGTGCCGTCGAACCAATCGCGGCACGCTACCTTTCGACCGCCGACGCACCCGAGTCCTTTTTGTGTGCGACCCCGTTCCCACCCGACGACCGCAGCTATGGCTGGGAACGCGGGAACGCCGTTTCCAAGAGCTGGGATCAGGCGACGACGAACGCCGCGATCGAAACCGCCGACTACGTGGCGGCCCGGATCGATGAACTCGCGGGAACAAAAGAGGATGCTCCCGATCGGAAAGACAAGGTGAAACAGTTCTGTCGCAATTTCGCCGATCGGGCGTTTCGACGACCACTGACCGACGAACAGTTTCAGCAATTGGTGGCTAAACAGTTTGAGCGGGGAGATGACCTGCCGGGGGCGGTCCGGCGTGTCGTCGTGCGGGTTCTCAAGTTTCCCCAGTTTTTGTATCGAGAATTCGGTGCCAAGAACGAGCCCCACGACGTCGCGGCGCGACTGGCCTTCGCGTTATGGGATGCCCTCCCCGACGCTCCATTGCGAGAGGCGGCCGCCGCTGGCCAACTGGCGAACCGCGAGCAACTCGCCCAACACGCCGACCGGATGCTTGCCGATCCCCGCGCCAAACAGAAATTGAGAGACTTTCTATTGGTCTGGGTCAAGGCCGACCAGCCGGCCGAGTTGATCAAGGACAAACAACTCTATCCCGAATTCGACGAGTCGCTGGTGGCCGACCTTCGCACCTCGCTGGAGCTGTTTCTGGATGACGTGGTCTGGTCGGGGAGTTCCGATTATCGTCGACTATTGACGGCGGACGAACTTTATCTGAACGACCGGCTCGGCAAATTCTACGGAGTCGAGATTCCCCCCGGCGGCGACTTTCAGTCAGTCCGCCGCGACGCGGATCGCCGCGCGGGAGTGCTGACCCACCCGTATCTGATGTCGCGACTGGCCCGGACCAACGAAAGTTCCCCTATCCATCGCGGGGTTTTTCTGGCGCGCGGGATTCTGGGGCGAATGCTGAAACCGCCGCCGGAGGCTGTCACCCCGCTTCCGGTCGACGTCCATCCGGAACTGTCGACCCGGGAACGGGTCACATTGCAGACCGAAGCGCAGGCCTGCGCTACCTGTCACGCGATTATCAATCCTCTGGGCTTCACCCTTGAGAATTTTGACGCCGTCGGCCGATTTCGAGATCTCGACCGTGGCAAACCGGTCAACGCCGCGGGGGAATATCACACACGCACAGGCGAGGTTGTCGAGATGATTGGAAGCCAGGAGCTGGCGAAGTTTCTGGTCGGAAGTGATGAGCCGAGCGCGTCGTTCACCACGCAGTTGTTCCATCACTTGATTCAACAATCCCCGTCGGCCTACGGACCGCAGATACACTCAAACCTGACCACCGCCTTCGCAGCGAACGGATACAGCATCCGACGGTTGGTGACGGACATCGCGGTCACGACAGCCAACCGGGAGTTGGAACCGCGTTCTGGCAGCCAGGAGCAGGCGGGAGCGGCAGGTCGGTAGGTTGGTGTGCTGGCTGATTGCCGAGGGAGGATGAAGGAATGGCGGGGACAAGGCCCCGCACTCCAAGGCATGGAGTGCGCGGAACTCGTTCCCGCCTTTCGTTTTTCCTCACTCCGTCTGCCAACCAGCACGTTGGACACTCTGCCTACGACGTAGCAACTCCCATTGCCAGCACTCTGGTCCGCGTGCGAAAACCACCACAGTCCCCGAACGACGCGGAACATTCCGAACCGGTCCGTAGGCAGGGACTACCCCAGGCTTTCCAGGAACCCGCGCATTTCCCCTTCGGCGTGGGAATCACCCGCCCGTCGCGCTGCGGCGATTCCCCGAGTGAGTACTTCTTTCGCCCTGGCTGTCGCATCCGATTTCGCCAGGAGTTGACCCAACTGAAACCAGGCGGCCACGTACGTCTCATCTTTCGTCAGCAACCATTCCAGGCGTTGGATGGCCGCTTCGGTCTCACCTTCTCCTGCGACCAGGAGCGCCCAGGCGTAGTTGAGAAAGGTGTCGTCTGGTGAATCCACCAGTTGGGCTTCGATCTTGGCTCGGCGTGTCATGCCGGTCAGTTTTACCGCGAAATCCCAAGATGGCAAGACCTGCGGGGAATGCTGGGTGTGGCACTCACAACGACTTTGCGGCCGGGCAAGCCGGGTAATCTGTAACGCCTGTGCCGGATTCCCTACGGCCGGAAACGTGGCGGCGGCAATTTTTCACGCCGCGGGCGGATCCCGCTTGACCGAATTCATGCGATTCGCGTTGTCGAAATACCGGAAAAGCCCACGAATTGTGGCACAATCCGCACATCCCGACCCGAGTTCGCTCTAGGCAAGCTGTGCGCGAGTGCTGGGGGGGCTTCAAGCGATTTCGGCGGGTCAGACGATTTGCTCATTCGGATCGTGGCATTCGGGCCATGGTCCGGTTGCCGATGAGGAACCGATTCACACAAGCGACGGGACCGTGGTGGCTTTGCCTCGGCCGGACGACCTGTCACTGAAAGATCCCGGTATGTCGATCACCGTTCGGAACACCTGGTCGCTCTGTCTCACGCTGGCGTTGACGCTGGCGGGAGGAATGTCTGTCGCTTCGGAACTCCGCCTGACGCCCATCGTGCGGGCGGTCGACCGGGCTCAGAACGCCGTTGTCAACATCCACAGCGAACGGACGCAACACGTCCGTGAGACACAGTTCGAGTCGGGGTCTGAGAAGAAGCTCAACGGAATGGGGACGGGCGTCATCATTGACGAACGAGGCTACATCCTCACGAACCATCATGTGGTCGCGAAGGTCGAGACATTGCGGGCGACGCTGCACGACGGAGCGAGCTACGACGCGACGATCGTCGACGTCGACCCGGTTCATGATCTGGCGATCGTGAAAATTGAAACCCCGCGGCCACTCACCGTCGCCCCCCTGGGAACCTCATCGGATCTGAAACTGGGGGAAACCGTAATCGCGATCGGCAATGCGCTGGGTTACGAACACACCGTCACTGTGGGGATCATTAGCTCGCTGGTTCGCGATGTCGAAGCCGAGAATCAGTCGTATCGCAACCTCCTCCAGACAGACGCGGCGATCAATCCGGGGAACAGCGGGGGACCCTTGATCAACCTCGATGGCGAGGTGATCGCGATCAACGTGGCGATTCGGGCGAACGCCCAGAAAATCGGGTTCGCCATTAAGATCGACGACGCCCGCCAGTATACGGCTCAATTGCTTGATATCCGCCGCCGCAGTCGGACGTGGCATGGATTGTTCACCCGTGACGTCAAGAATCACAAGCAACGTCACCTGGTTGTCGTCGGGTTCGAGTCGGGCAGTCCGGCCGCGCAGGCCGGATTCGCCGCCGACGACAGGATCACTCAAATTGGCGCGACACCAATCGAAGATGGTGTTGATCTGGAACGTGCGCTGTTGGGGATCGCCCCCGGCGAGCCGATCACGGTGACCGTCACCCGCGAGGGGGTACCGCTGTCGCTGACAATGTCTCTGGCAGCGTTCGAGGGCAAGACAGCGTCGATCGTACGCCGCCCGACCGGCTCCACCAAGAGTCGGCCGATCACGATTGAGGATCCGGTCGCGGCCCGCAGTTGGAAATTGCTGGGATTGAAACTGGCACCGGTTTCCGACGTCGAGTTGCGTCAGGTCCGCGACAAGTACAACGGCGGAATGAAGATTGTTGACGTTCGCGGCAGCAGCATCGCGCACCAGAACGGGATTCGAAAGGGGGACATTCTGGTCGGCCTGCATGAGTTTGAAACGAAATCGCTGCGCGACATCGATTACATCATCAACAGAGGGGCAACGGACGCCAAAGCGATGCGATTCCGCGTGATTCGCGGCCGCGAGGAGGTGTTTGGCAGTCTGGAAGTGAAACCGTCGATCGCGAGTGGCGAGACAACCCGGCGGTAGGACTCGAGATATCACACGCCGTGACAAGCGGAGTAGTATACCGCGCGTGAGGTATAATCCCGCATTCATTGGGCGACCCCTTGCCGGCTCGCCCGGCAGGTGAAGGAGATCGGTGGCTAATCCGACACGCCTCGATCGCGGCTCAGACCCCTGCCACGTCCCGTGGCAGGTGAATCAGATCGCCGCTCAGGTACTGCGATTGACGCGGATGGTGCAGCCGGCTGAACGTACCAGAAAGACTCAGGACTCGAATGGCAGAGATGCGCACGAGCGCCATCGACACGCACCTGAGCGCAGATCTGATTCACCTGCCGGGCGAGCCGGCAAGGGGGCTGCGCCGCGAGTGGGCACCCGATGTTAGCCTCCGATCTCATTCACCTTCCCCTCAAGGGGGCAGGGGTCTCGAGTTTGAAATGTCTCAACTGCTGGCGCGCTCGATATGACGCAGAGCCGCGCCAGTCAGGAAGCGTTCGTCGTCGGCAGCTTCCGGACGGGCCCGGCTCACGTGTTTTGCGGGACTGAATCGCATCCGAATCAGGCGGGGCGATGTTGACTTGCCGATCCGGTCTCACCGATACTTGAGTTCGTTGGAATTCAACTGACTCGACATCTTGGAGCATGGCGATGCCAATCTACACTGCGGAATTGCGCGCTCTGACACCGGCCCAGAAGCTCGAACTCGTCGAGATGCTTTGGGACGATCTGGGCGAACGCGATGCCTCGATACCACTTCCTGACTGGGTGGCAGTTGAAGCGGACAGGCGTCGGGACGAAATGAGGAGTGACGCGACTCTGGGTTTGTCGCATGACGAAGTCTGGCGACGGATCGAGCGTCGCAATGGCTAGGCGGGTTCTGTATCACCCCAGCTTCGATTGTGACGTCCGCGAAGCAGCGAACTGGTATGACCAACACTCCATGGGACTGGGTGACGCTTTCGTTGACGAGGTTCGCCAAAGAGTCCAATCAGTCATGGACGATCCCGCTCGATTTGCCACGACTGACTTGGGTTGTCGATACGTTCGCCTGAAGCGGTTCCCGTACGTGGTCCTGTTCGATGTAACGGACCTTGATCTACGACTACTTGGCGTCCTCCACACGGCTCGCTCGATTGTCAAGTGGCGCAAGCGACTCCATGATTAGCGCTTCGAATAGGCGTTGCTGCCTTATTCGGCAATCAAGCGATGACTGTGCAGCCGGATTTGCACGTCTTGTTCGCTGAGTCCTATCGCAAAGTTGCCGATGAAACCAGCCACGCGAAGACCCCGCAGTTGATGATCACCGTGATCCAATAGGTGATCTGAAACGAGAGCTTGGAGGTCTTGTGGCGAAACAGTGTCTGCGCGACCAGCGCCCCCGGCCATCCGCCCACCAGGCTGAATAGGTGCAACGTCGATTCCGCGGTCCGCCAGTCCCCTTTTCTCGCGGCGGATTTGTCGAATCCATAAGCGCAAAACGTGACAATGCTCGCGACGCCGTAGAGTCCCAGCACCAGGGCGTGGATCTTCTTCAAGACGACCAACACCGCGACAATGCCGAGAAATGCCGTCGCGACGGCAATCGCTCCGCGAAGTGACTTTTGCTCGGGCGTGTGCTGAGGAGTATCTCCCACGAATTCCACATCAGCGGCCCGGGGACGTCCCTGGGGATCAGTGTCGGGCCGAAAGGTGACGGTGTCGTTTTCCGTGGGACGGCGACTCCGGTTGGAGAACGCGCTGATATGGACAAACACTTCGCGCCCACCCGCAGTCGGGGTGATAAACCCGAAGCCTTTGTCGTCCTTCCAGTTGGTGATTCGCCCCTGGTGTCGCATGGATTGGGTCCGCATCGTTGGGGAATTTGGGACAGGGGTCTGATTTTCTCTTGACGGTAATGCGAATCAACCACCCACCAGAGTACCAAAATTGGCGGTTTGTCCGGTGGCAGCGCCCGGGTACGCTCGCAAGACCGACTCCCGTTGGTTGCTGGCCGTGGCACCCTTCTGCGGTTGTAGCGGGAGGTTGATTATAATCGAATACGCCCGTTGCGGTGTGATTCGCACCCCCTCCTCCGCGCGGTCCCCAAAACTCCATCACAACCGGCGCGTTGCCGACAGACTCAAGTCACGACATGCCCACAGCCACCACTCCCACAACGTCGCAGTCACCCAACGATGGCAGTCCGCCCGGTTCACAGTTTCATCGGGGGATGAACCTCTTCGACGCGACGATGGTCGTCGTCGGATCGATGATCGGCTCCGGGATCTTCATCGTTTCCGCCGATATGTGTCGACTGTTGGGCAGTCCCGGCTGGCTGTTGATCGCCTGGGTTCTGACCGGGTTGCTGACGGTCGCGGGCGCACTGGTCTATGGCGAACTGGCGGGGATGTTTCCGCGCGCGGGGGGGCAGTATGTCTTTCTGCGGGAAGCGTATTCCCCGTTGTGCGGTTTTCTGTACGGCTGGACGTTGTTTCTGGTGATTCAAACAGGCACGATCGCCGCCGTCGCGGTCGCGTTCGCCCGGTTTGCCGGCGTGCTGTTTCCGTGGTTTTCGGAGACCAACTACCTCGTCGCGCCGATTCATCTGACGGCGAAGTACGCGGTTTCGCTGTCGACGGCGCAATTGACCGCGATAGTTCTGATCGCGGGGCTCACGATTTCGAATATCCAGGGGTTGCGGTACGGAAAACTCGTGCAGAATGTCTTCACGGTGGCGAAGACGGGGGCTCTTCTGGGGCTGATCGTCTTGGGACTGACTTTAGGCTGGAATTCCGACATTGTCCGCGAACATCTCTCGACATTCTGGACGAGGAGTCCCACGGTCGCTGTGGATGAAGGCCTGACCGCGGTGTCGACCTGGGGGTTGATCGCGGCGTTGGGCGTCGCCCAGGTGGGGTCACTGTTTTCCGCCGATTCCTGGCACGTGATTTCGTTCGCCGCCGAGGAAGTGGAAAACCCTCGTCGCAATCTTCCGCTTTCGATGGCGCTGGGGACCATTGTGGTCACGGGGCTGTATCTACTCGCGAATTTCGCGTATCTGGCGGGGTTGTCTCAGGCCGAGATTCAAACAGCGGCGAATGACCGGGTGGGTACGGCCCTGATGGCCAAGGTGTTTCCGGTCGTGGGGGCACAACTGATGGCCGGCGCGATCATGGTCTCGACATTGGGTTGCAATAACGGGTTGATCCTCTCGGGAGCGCGGGCCTACTACGCAATGGCGCGTGACGGGCTGTTTTTCCAAAAGGTCGGAACTCTGGGGCGGGCGAAGACTCCTGTCTGGGGGTTGGCGCTGCAGGCGGTGTGGGCAATCGTGCTGGTGTTGCCTCGCACTTTCGACGAGAGTTCGGGCAAATATGGAAATCTGTACGGAGATCTGCTGGATTATGTCGTGAGCGCCGCGTTGTTGTTCTATATCGTCACCATTTGCGGTCTGGTCCGTCTGCGTTGGACGCGACCGACCGCAGATCGCCCGGTGCGTGCCTGGGGGTACCCCTGGATTCCCGCATTGTATGTCGTCGGAGCGAGCGCGATCGTAGTCATTCTCGTGCTGTACCGACCTGCCACGACATGGCCCGGACTGGTCCTCGTAGGATTGGGGGTTCCCGTCTATTTCGCCTGGCGACTCCTGGCCCCTTCCAGTCCGTCTAGCGATTCGAACCCTCCCTGAGGGAACTTTACTCGCTCCACGACCGTCGAATTCATTGTTTTCTTAGTCACGATTCGTCCCGCATGTCACCTTTCCACCCGCGGTCGCCCTAGCCAGTCAACCCCCCCGCGGGATATGCTCCCCGTGAGCAGATCACCCCCAAAACCAATCATCCGGAACACGCTTCCGCCCGAGGCCCATGGACCTTCTCACCTGTCCCACCTGCAAGCAGTCGGTACTTGACGAGGATGCGGCGGAATGCCCGTTTTGCGGGTCGCCCATGAAGGCGGGCGCGCCCCCGGCGCAACCGACCGCCTCTGGATCACGAGGGGCCGGTGGCAAGTCGGGAACCGGAGCCGGGAAACCGACGGGGCAATCGGGTGGTCGCTCGGCTGCCCCCGCCGATGACGATCCCTTTGGTGTCGATCCGTCGATCGCCGCAAAGGCGATCGCGCTGTCCCCTCGTCCGACAGCGGGGAAGTCGTTCGAAGTGAAGTGTCCGATGTGCGAGACCGTGGGCTACGCTTCGCCCAAGGTCGCCGGTCAATCGGTCCGCTGCAGCAATCCGCAGTGTATGGTGCCGGTATTCACAGTGAAGGCACCGAAGAAGGAAGAGGCACCTCCCCCCCCGCCGCCAAAGCCCAAATCGTTGACGACGTTGTACGCGGCCGTTGGGACGGTTGTGCTTGCCGCCGCAGGGGGAACGATTTGGTATCTCAACAGTCTGCAAGCTCCGACAACGATGCCTGCACCGGTCCCGCCCCCGGGCGTGGCAGGGTCGAGACAGGCAGGCCAGCCGAGGGATGATGGCGCCGAACTTGACTTCCGCGGGCCGGCGGATGTGCCAGCCCCCAAAGCCGATGTCGCCGGTAATGAACGGGCCGACGCGCTCAAAGAGGCTCTCAGTAAATCGATCGAAACTGCGCTCCAGTCACCGAGCATCAAGAAAGCGTACGGGCGGCGGATGACGGCGATCGCTTACGGTCACGTCGGGGATTTGGCCGCGACGAAAGACCAGCTCGAACAGCTCAAAAAGGTGAATGCGCAGTCCCCCTACGAGGCGATTCCCCCGCTCGCGCTGTATGGTTGGAGATCCCGGACGAAGGGCGAGGGGGAGTTGGCTGGCACGATCGCTCAACTCAAACAACTGACGCCCACGCTGCCAAAACGTGGACGGTTCGCGACCGAGTCGGCCATGGCGGCCGCGGCGCTGATGGCATCCTCCGGTGATGCGAAGTCGGCTCGTGAACTGCTCGCCGAACACCGGGCGGCTCACCTCGTCGAACAGCTCTCAGCCGTTCTGCAAGTGGTCAACCTCGCGGGGACGTTCAATGTCGACACGAAACTGCCCGGCCGGGCAGCGGGAGACTGGCAGGCACCGCTGGAAACGGGCGTCACCCTGATGCTCTGCGGCCAGAACCGCTGGGACGACGCCGAATCGTGGGCGACCCAGACGACCGACGCGATCGCGCGGGACGAGGCGGTTTTGGCGTTCGCAGAAGCTTGGGGAAGAACTGAATTGGCGTCGAATCCCGCCGCGGACCTGGCCCGGATCCACAAATTGACTTCGGTGTTGTCGTCGGCTGGCAAAGTGCGGCATGCCGCGCGGGTCGCGTCGTTGCAGTTCGATGCGAAAAATGTCGACGCCGGAAAGAAACTTCTCGCGAGCGCGATCGAGGGGCTGCAGGCGATTCCCGCCACGACCGCTCCCCGGTTGACGAATGCCAAATCGGTATTGGACGCGAAGGTTGTGGATGGCATTCCCGCACTCCAGGGAGCCCGTGCCGCGGCCGAGATCGCTCGCATTCAGATGGGCCAGAAACAGGCAGCCGACGCCTGGAAGACCATTTCCACGGGATTGCGATTGTTGCGGGGTGTCGGACCGGGCATGATCGTCGTGCAGTCCAACAACGCTCTCCAGGATGGCCCGCAATTGGAATCCTTGAAAAAGGATTTGAAGAAACAGTTGAACCTTCAGAATGATGATCAGGTACGTCGCGAACTCGCCAGGTTCCGCGAACGGCTGAAGGATCTCGACAAAGGGGCCAAGTTGCGATTCCACGGGGAAATCGACCTGCTGGCACAGGCGATTGATATGGGACTGCCTGTCGAGGCTTGGAAGGAAATCCTGACGTTGGATGGAAACAGCGACGAAAACGATCGCGCGCCACTCTTGAGTTCCGCGCTTCCTCCACTGGCAGCGTACGCATTCGAACGGGCCGGAGACGCGGCGAAAGCCCAGTCGATTCGCACGGAGAAGGCTGACCGCGCGCGGGAAGCGGAAGCGTCCGAAGCGTTGCGGGTTCTGCCTTTGGTCATTGAACAATTGTGTGAACGGGGAGACATCGTCCAGGCGGTAGGACAGGTCAACTCGCATATCGCCGAGAGTGGCGAGATGCAGGAAGACGCGTTACGAATCGCCTGTCGAATGGTTGACGCGGGCAAGGTGGAGCTGGCGATGCAGTTTGTCCACGCGATTCAGTTGGAATCGCTGCGCGAGGATGGACTGTTCCAGGTCGCCGCCCGGGCGGCGCGACTCGACCGGGGAAACCTGGTCAAGGCGATGTTGCCCAAGCAGATGAAAGTCACCGATGCCGCCGCCGTGCATGCGGGCCTGGCATCGGGTTGGGGAGAAGCCGATCTCGCAGCGTCGGCAGCAAAATAACGACGGCCCACAACAACCGTTCGCACAACGGGCCGCGCTCTCGCAACCTAGGCGTCTTTCTCCGAAAGACTGCCCCCGCTGTGCCTCCACCGTCAAAACGACGCACTGGGGGCAGCCGATGACTCCCATGCCAAGTCGTCCACCAAATGGCCGAACGATTTGATGATTGCGTGGAGTATAAAATCCACGCTACGGACGCTCGTCCGACTCAGCCCGCACGCGCCACCGACCGACCGCGCCGTTGCAAAACTGCCGCCGCGGGAGACAATTCGACTGCGGCGGCCGCCAGGGGCAGCGTCACACTAAACGTCGTCCCCTCTCCGAGTCGACTTTGCACCGTGATCCGACCGGTGTGCGACTCGACGACCTCTCGGCAGAGCGACAACCCCAGCCCATTCCCCCCCTGCCCTTTTTCATCCGCCTGTTTGGTGGTGAAAAACGGTTGAAACAATTTGGTGAGAACATCCGGCGGAATGCCGGGGCCAGTATCGCGTACCGAAATCTCGGCCAGTCCCGCTTTGGCGTCTCCCCGGACCACCACGGTCAAAACGCCGCCATTGGCCATCGCCTGTCGTGCGTTGACCAGCAGGTTCAACATCACTTGTTGAATCTGGCCGGCATTGACCTCGCTGGGGACCGGTTGGGATTCGATCTTGAGTTCCAATCGCACGCGGTGGTGTTCCAGATCCTTCTCCACCAGAATCAGCACGTCGGTGACGAGCTTCACGAGATCGGTCGCTTCCCGTCGTTCTGTCCCCCGTCGCGCGTAGGAAAGCAGCCCCGTGGTGATGCGACTCGCCCGCTGGCCCGCCGCCAGGATCTTGTCAAACGCCTTATCGCGTGACGCATCATCCTTGTGGCGCATGCCGAGCTTCGCGTAGTTGATCACCGTTGTGAGAACGTTATTGAACTCGTGGGTGATCGACGAGGCGAGTTCCCCCACGGTGGTGAGTTTCTGGGCCTGCAGCAACTGCCGTTCGAGATCGGCGACGCGGCGGCGCAACTCGGCGACGTCAGACGATGCGCTCATGGCGAAGAACTGCTTCCATTCGAGGCCTCCCGGTTCGGAGGGAATACGCGGAACCCGGGACTCACTCTCTTATCGGCATCTTCGCCACGGCGACTCGACCGGTTAGAGAAGTTGTTCGATCACCGCGCCCGGTTCCAGCGCTGTGATTGGTCGCCCGGCGTGGTTGAGGAAACTCAAGTTCGGGTCCACACCCAGCACCTGGTAAATTGTGTGGTGAATGTCGGATGGCTTGAGGGGGTGATCTTTCGGGGATTCTCCCAGCCGGTTGGTGGATCCGACAATCCGGCCCCCCTTCACGCCACCGCCACCCAGCAGGCAGAACATCGCGTTGCCCCAATGGTCGCGGCCGGGTGTTCCCTTGCTCAATGGTGGACCGCCATTCCCTCCGTCATTCATCCGGGGAGTGCGGCTGAATTCGCCACACAGCACGACCAGTACGTCGTCGTACATTCCTCGCAGCGTCAGATCATCGAACAGAGCGGCGACCGCTTGATCGACCATCGGGAGATAGTTTTCCATCCCCGATTTCAGATCCCAGTGATGATCCCATCCCCCAAAGTGAACGGTCACCCAAGTCGAACCCGCTTCAACCAGTCGGCGGGCCAACAGCGTGCTTTGTCCCCAGTTACTGCGACCATACCGGTCACGGAGACGCGGGTCTTCGGAATTGATATCGAACGCCCGACGAGCCTGTTCGCCCGTCACCATGTCGTACGCCTGTTGTTCAAACCGATCCATCGCCGCCAGCGTTCCGCGGGAATCGGTGTCACGCCGGAGTTTATCGAAGAACTGACTGAGTCCCTGCCGGTCTTGCAGACGTTCCAGCGACAATCCCGACGCGAGCTGGATGTTCTGAACCTGAAAGTTGGGCGAATTCGGGTCGCCGTCGGTTTCGAACGGGTTGTGCTGGATGCCGACGTAATTCGCACCGAAATAGCCGGGACGCAACCCAATGCTGGAGGCGTAGGGAACTGCGCAATGAGCAGGAATTCCCGGCCGACGTGCCCCAACGGCGGCAGTCGCCATCGCACCGACGAAGGGGTATTTCCCCGGCGTGTCGGCACCGCTGGCACCACCCCGCCCCGTGAGCATGTGGTGGCCGCCGGCAAAATGGTCTCCGTTATTGTGATACAGTGAACGAACAATTGAAAACCTGTCGGCCCGCTGCGCCTGCAACGGGAACAATTCCGTGATCTCGAATCCTTCGACGTTGGTGCGAATCGGATTCCACAGACCCCGATATTCAGCCGGCGCTTCCGGCTTCATATCGTACATGTCCATGTGGCCGGGACCACCGTCGAGCCAGATCAGAATCACGGACGTTTTTTTGCCGGTGATGCCCCGCTGGGCCGATTCTTCGCGGGCCTGCAGGATGGCGGGGAGACCAGCCATTCCCATCCCGGCGACACCGAGTTGAACGAAATTCCGTCGCGACAGTCCGTCGCAATAGCGACCGGTTGACCCCGAGTGAATTCTCAACATCGACTGATCCTCAGCACCGACTGTGAAACCGTTGCGGGAGCGGCAACACCTGTCGCCACCGGTCCATCCGGAAAACTCGACACCCATCAACAGACTCTGATTTTTATGTCGACAGGAGTCCGGCGTCAACTGTAGGTGGGAATGTCGGGAATTTTGGAATCGGTATCAAGCTGCCGCTGAATACGTCACGCGACCGGATCTAACCCAACTTCCCCAACTGTCGACGTAAGTCCTTAATTCCCAACGGGTGCCCCTCCCGGGTCGGCAGGATCACGTTGATGAGTTGGACCTCGGAGAATTCCGCCAGCACTCGCCGCGGTTCATTTCCCAGGCCGGCCTGCTGACAGATCTGCCCCAGCGGCTTCCGCCTCCGTCAGTTGCATGTACGTCTTCCACAGTTCCTCGTCCGACCAGATACTTCCGTCCTCCCTCACGAAAAAACTCGAAGTTCTTCGGGCTGACCATGCCGCGATCCATCACCCACACGGGATCCGTCTTTCCATAACATGCCTCCATTTCCGTGACGATTCCCTGCTCGGTCGAGACATCGGCCGTGTTGCCGGGAAACATTGCTTGATGTTTTTTGGGTGGCCCGCATCTTCCGCCCCTGCCGCACTGCTGACATTGCACGCCCGGAGGAGCATGGGCGCATGCCAACTCTTTCAGTAGTTGATCTGGAACTGCATGCGCAAAAGGTGTCCCTCGTATTGACCGTAGGATCTGCCGGTCGTCTGAGCTATGGTGTTGGTACGATCGGTGATTGTATACTCCGCAGTGAGTTCCATTTGCGGATTGAATTGCCACTCCAGCCCGAATTCAAATTCCTTGATATCGCTGTAGGGGGCGTTCCGTTCGGGTTTGTAACCACCCCGAAAGAAATTGAATTTCGCAAACGGGAACATTGTCCCCCACGAATTCGAGACATACCGGTAGTACACCATCGCGTAACCACCGGTCAGCGAGCGCTCCACGACTTCGGTCTGCTCGTCGTTCAGTCCGGGGCCACTGCCGATGTTCCATTCGGCCTGAAATCCCAGCGGCTGGGGATACCACACGAAGGTTCCGCCGACCCGCTCATCTCGAATTCCATCGCGATTGCCATTCTCGAGGGTGCCGCCAGGTCGCGTCAAAGCGCCAATGCCCAGCGGTCGAATCTGCGACGAGAGGACAGTGTATTTGCCGGAATAGGCCTGTATACCCAATTCAACCACCTGACAGTCGTCAAGCTGAAACGGGTACGCAAGCCGGGTCACGGCGTGGAGGTCATCGTTCTGCTCCGCCAGCGATCCCCCCTGCCCGTTGTAGACCCCCAATGCGAATACACCATAATTGCCGGAGCCCTTCAGTCCTTCGTCCAGCACGAATTTGAAGAGGTCTTGCGCCGATTCCGGAGTCCAATAATAGAAGAGTCCCAAGTCGCGCTCGTTTCGCACGGCGCTGTTGATCGAATCTGAACGATCCAGCGCGATTCGATTGGAGCTGGATTGCAGATTTTCCCAGCCGAACGGAACTTTTGACTGTCCGATTCGAACCCGGTGGACTTTGTCTTGATCAATGTAGAGATCGCCGTACCAGTCGCGGATCTGCGGGTACAGATTGGCGTCTGTGCTTCCGGGAACCGACGACGCGAAATCGGGCTGCAAATAGACGTACAGGTGGTCCGAGACATCCCCCGAAAGAATGAGCCGCGCACGACGAATCAGAAAGTTCTGGTCGTCGCCAACCGAGCGGTCCCCCGTATGCTGAATGGGGGCGGAGTCGTCTTCTTCCCACAGCGAGGTGTTGAAACGGAACTGCGCATAGCCACGAATACTGAGGCGGTCATACCACTTCTTGGCCTTCGCTTCCGCCTTTTTCTCGGGAGACTTGTGAGTCTGTTCGTCAATGGTTGTGATCGACGGATCCTTCGCTTGTGACAGTTTTTGTTTCAATGTCGACAGTACATCCGACTCCACGGGAGCCGCCTCTTTCAGTCGATTGACTTCGTCTTCCGTCCGCTTCAGGCGGTCAAGGATCTCCTCTGTGGTTGGTGCCACACTTTCGACCGTCGGCTCGGAATCGTCGAATTCACTGCTCTCTTGACCACGTGCGGTTTGTTCAGAAAATGACCAGAATGCGGTGCCGACAACCAGGAACGCAATGGCCAAGCTGTCGAAAATGACGGTCCGACGAATCATGAGACGCTCGTTTCGCGGGTGACACAGATTCTCAAATCCACTTATTCGTAATTATCGGTAGACCCAATCATTGAGATTTGGTGAAACCGCGGCGCCTCACCGCATTTCCCGAATGGCTGCGAATCGAGTCCCCTTCACCCCCCTCCTCAAGAACGATCCATGCCCCACAGAGTGATCACGCATCCATATCCAGTATGGAAGACGCGGGCAGGAAAATGCGGTCAACCCAAACTACCGCAATTCCCGAACCGCACATGTCCTCGAAAAAAACAGGGGTCTGGGAATTTGACTTTCGTAAACAGCCGCAGCGCACTCCCGTTCCCTGTTGGACGCGGAATCGGTAGACCATTGATCCAGGTTCAGGGGAATCTTGAGGCAGTTGTGGGCTTTGAAAAATTGGCGAGCCCGTTCGGCTGTCAGGAGAGTTCGCTGCATTGGCTCGGAAGATTCCCATGCGACGGCCCCCCGAACCGGAAGGGAAATCCACAGGGCAATCAACGAACATGAAACCAATCGAAACATGGTGGGCCATCCCGTTTCGGGAAGATTCGGAGGCAGACGCCGTGAACCGTACGAACAATCCGTCAGAGACACATTCGCGACTGACCAGATTCTGACACCGACGTCTGGATCGCGATTCGCAGGTGACGCGTCCAAATTCCTGGGGATTTACATTGCGTTTACACGACAGCACAGTCTCTCCCAAAAAATGACTGTACAACCAAAGAGGAATTCTCGTGACTCCCGATGGCGGGTTGCGGTCGACTGGATTCGAGAGTCCAATCAGGCCTTCAATTCCTTCGCAAGTTCAGACGACTGACCGGCCAGAGAAGTTCCACCCATCGCCGCTCGGACAGTCCCGCTGTGTCGGGGATCGAGGCCGCTCAAGCTGGTCGTGAGGTACGGGGCCACCGCCGAGTCGACGCTGCGGTGCCGAGGGCCGCGACAGGAGGTCGAGATTGCCGAAACGACTCCCGGGGAACCCGTCCCTGGCGGTCGCGGGCTTGCCGGTCGCCGCTCGATAGCGAGCGCGGTTGTGACTTGGTTATCCTATGCCGCGTCAGATTGTCACCGACGCACGGTCTCAGATTTCGCTCATGAACGAATCTCGTTTTGGCATTCCCCCCAACTCAAGGGACGGAAAAGAAACGGCAAAGACCGAATTCGTGCAGGTGAATTTCGGTGACGACCAGCCGCAACCCGCGCCCACCCGGCCGAATTCGAAATGTCCCGAGAGGATCGGCCGTTACCGGGTCGAACGACTCCTCGGCGAAGGAGGATTCGGGCAGGTGTATCTGGCGTATGACGAGCAGTTGAATCGGCGGGTCGCCGTGAAAGTGCCGCACGCCCGGCTAATCCAGCGCCCCGAAGACGCCGTGGCCTATCTTGCGGAAGCGCGGGCGGTCGCGGGACTCGACAATCCGCATGTGGTCCCCGTGTATGATGCCGGCGGTACGGAACAGTTTCCCTGTTTTGTCGTATCTAAGTTCATTGACGGCATCACGCTGGCGGACCGGCTCAAAAAAGGCCGGCCCGACCCGGTCGAATCGACCGAG
>CAMATH010000078.1 GCA_945860955.1 Planctomicrobium piriforme | reverse complement strand
CCGGCCGGCTCGCCTGTGGGGGGTCGCGAACGATGTCGACTGTGATCAAGCGCGGAGTGTACGTGCGATTTTCGCTTGAAGCGTCGTTGCGAATGCGGTACATATGTATCCAGCAGGATCCGGTCGATTCGTTTCCATGAGAGGGTGCCATAATGGACCAGCGTCATTGGTTGCTGACGTCAACGACCTACGGCACATGGCTTCCAGGCGACTCGCGCGGCGTCGTGGGTTGGGCCTGGAACGACTAAACAGGCCGCGAACCAACGTCTGGCGAGCCGGCCGGCGTCAGCCGCCGGGTATTCCGCTCAGGGAGCAGCAACACTGCAGACCGCGTCCGATCCATTCAAAATCAGCCCCACACAGAGTACGACCGCGACCGACCGGCGCTCCAGTCGCATCTGGCTCGAACCCTCAAGTGCCCCCCCATTTTTCTAACGATTCCTCAAGCCGAAGTCTTGCACGTGCAATTGCACGAGACGGCCCGGTATCGCAACTGGAATTTGCGAGCCGTCGGCATCCTCAGAAGTCATATACACATCGTTGTGGGGGTGTCAGGCGATCCCGATCCCAATGATGTCCTGGGGGACTTCAAAGCCTATGGCAGCCGCGCTCTGAATCGAGAATGGGGTAAGCCAGCGTCGGAAACCTGGTGGACCTCCCGAGGATCCACGCGAAAACTACCGAACGATCAAGCATTGGCAGCCGCGGTCGAGTACATCAGAAACCAATCGAATCCACTCATCATCTGGATTGCTGGCGAACACGCACCACCGGTGCCGGCAAAGTAGTTGTCGCGAGCGGTCCGGCGTCAGCCGACCGGTTTTTGGCGTGGCTGGCGCGCAGTGTGCCGACGCGGGTCGAAAACCCGGCGGCTAACGCGGGCCGGCTCGCCTGGGGAGGGGACAACGATGTGGACTTTTGGGCCAGGCCGGCGATGATGCGCAATGAGGGCCGTCCGATTCCGCCCCTCCTGCCGTACCGCCTGTACCACCGATCGCCGAGATTGATATTCCTTTTTGGAACGCGAAATCCCGACCGGACTCGACTTCAAGGCCAACTCAAATCAGAATACAGCGATCAAAGTTGCCTGCCGCGTCCCCCCCACGTCGACGCCTCATTTTCCGGAACCGAATCGATGTCCCGTTCCAGCACACGTCGCGATTTCCTGCGAGATCTGGGCCTCAGTGCCGCCGTCGCGCCGTTTGTCGCCAATCTGCCAAGTCTGGCGTTCGCGAACCAAACCCGCCGAAAACAACGGCTGGTCGTGCTGTTCAGCCCCAATGGCATCGTCCCGAAAACCTTCTGGCCCGACGAGCAGGGAGCCGACTTCACGCTCAAGGAAAGCCTGCAGCCTCTCGAACCGTTCAAAAACCGCACGCTGATCCTCAACGGCGTTTGCGATCGGGTTCGGGGTGATGGAGACAGCCACATGCGCGGGATTGGCTGTCTGCTCACCGGGGCCGAATTGTTCCCCGGGAATGTTCAGGGCGGTTCCGACACACCCGCCGGCTGGGCCAGCGGAATTTCCATCGACCAGGAAATCCGCAATTTCCTGCAACGCGACGAAGCAACCCGCACCCGGTTCGGCTCGCTCGAGTTTGGCGTGCTGGTGCCGGAACGGGCCGACACCTGGACCCGCATGGTCTACTCGGGAGCGAACCGCCCGATCGCCCCGATTGATGACCCGTATCAGATGTTTCAGCGGTTGTACGGGCAGGTGAAGAATCGCGAATTGCTCGTCAGCGTGCTGGACGATGTCCGCGACGAACTGACCCGGATAGGCGAAAATATCAGCGTCGAAGATCGCAGGCTGCTCGATGAACACGCCACGTTTGTGCGTGAAATGGAAAAAGAACTGCGCGAGTCGCAGGACGTTGGCCACGCCGTGCCGGAACTCGAAAAGGGAATCAAAACCCAGAACGAGAACCTTCCCAAAATCAGCCGAATGCAAATTGACCTGATGGTCAACAGTTTCGCGGCGGACTTCACCCGCGTCGCGACACTTCAATACACCAACTCGGTGGGGCAGGCGAAGATGAAGTGGCTGGGGGTCGAAGAGGGACACCACGATCTCTCGCACGAACCCGATTCGAACGACGAGGCACAGGCCAAGTTGACCAAAATCAACCACTGGTTCTGCGGCGAACTGGCCTACTTGTGCGAGAAACTCGCCGCGACCCCTGAGCCGGGTGGAACGGGGAGTCTGCTCGACAATACGACCATCGTCTGGACGAATGAACTGGGCCAGGGGAACAGTCACACGCTAGACAACATTCCGTTTGTGCTGGTGGGGAACGGTCTCGACTTTCAGATGGGGCGATCGCTCAAGTTTCCCCGGGTGCCGCACAATCGCCTGCTGATGTCGATCGCCCGGTCGTTTGGCCACAACCTGACGAAATTCGGCAACCCCGACTTCTGCGGAGATGGGGCGTTGGAACTGGGTTAGACTGTGCCCGTGCGATTTCCAAGATTGCCACCACGGAGCATGTGATGCGAAAACTGGTTCTCTTCGCGACCGTCACACTTCCGACATTCACGGGGATCGGACCCCTCTGTGCGGATGAATGGCGTCAGTTTCGCGGGCCGGGGAGACAGGGAATCAGCTCCGAAACGGGAATCCCCGTGAAATGGTCGGCGAGAGAGAACATCGCGTGGCGCGCCGATCTGCCCGGACCGGGATCTTCCAGTCCCATCACCAATTGACCCCCTGCCGCGCTAGCCGATACAACTAGGTCGGTCGGGCCGGTTTGAAGATCGGTCCACGGGACGGTTGCTGTCCCACACTGCCTCCTTTCACGACACCTCATCGCCCCATGTCCGCTGGCACACTCGTCCGTTTTGAAGACCTTCAACCTGGCCAGCGTGTGAAGATCACACAGCGAGTCAAGGTGGGCCTCAAGATCTGGCAGACGGAAGTTCAGGGCAAAGTCGCGCGAACCGAGCGTCGCCGGAATGGGTTGCACGTCCAACGGAATTTCGATGACCACGCTTTCGCCGATCTCATCCTGTTGCGAAAGGATGGCGCCGTGAACGAGGAAACCACCGTCGCGATGGATGAGTTCACACGTGTGGAACTGGTGGAATAACAAGGTGGTCCATGCTCGAACTTCGCCGACGCCATGTTCGTTTGTTGCCGGGCCTTGACCGGCGTGAGTTCTTGCAATTTGGGGCGTTCGCTTCGCTGGGGCTGGGATTACCCCGCCTGCTTTCGGGGGGAGAGGCGGGTCCGAGTGAACCGGGCCGATCGGCCGATCGTCGCGATACCTCGGTGATTCTGTTCTGGATGGCGGGGGGACCCTCCCAGCTCGACACGTACGATATGAAGCCGGACGCGGCGCGGGAGGTGCGTGGCCCGTTCGGCGCGATCGACACAAACCTGCCTGGGTTTCAGGTCTGCGATCTGCTTCCCCGGCATGCTCAGATCGCGAACCAGACTGCCATCCTGCGGACGATCTCGCACACTTATGGAGTGCATGACGACGCCCAGCATCTGGTGCAAACCGGTTATCCTCTTCTCAACGCGCGGCAACGCGGGCAACAGCACCCTGCCGAGGGGGCGGTTGCGTCGGCCCTGCGCGGTCCCAACCGTCCCGGGCTCCCCGCGTACGTCTGCATTCCCGAAGACTATGCCACACACGCTGGTTTCTATCAGCAGGCGGTCTATCTCGGTTCCCGGCATAACGCGCTCAATGCCGGTGGAGATCCCAGTCTCGGAAACTACCGACTCCCGGAATTCCGCTTGCGCGACGGGCTCGACGTGACCCGTGTCGCCGGTCGAAAAGAGTTGCTTTCTCAAATCGACCAGTGGAAACGCGGCCTTGACAGCTCTCAGGCATTTGACACCTTGGATGCGCAGCAGGCGCGAGCCTATGAACTGGTGACGGGTGGAGCGGCCCGGGAAGCGTTCGATCTTGATCGCGAGCCACCGGCGATTCGCGAGCGTTACGGCAGACATTTCTACGGGCAGTCGGCTTTGTTGGCCCGGCGACTGGTGGAAGCCGGGGTCACGTTTGTGACGATCAATCTCTACGAGCGAGATATCGACTGGTGGGACGATCACTACACCATCGAAAAGAACCTGCGCAAGCGGCTTCCAACCTACGATCAGGCACTCTGTACGTTGATTCAAGATCTCAGTGAACGGGGCCTAATCGATCGAACCCTGGTGGCGGCCTACGGCGACTTCGGCCGGGCACCGCAGATCGATTCGTACGCGGGGAGAGGACATTGGCCCTGGGTGATGAGCGCGTTGCTCGCGGGTGGAGGTGTCCGCGGCGGTCAAATCATCGGATCGACCGACGCCACCGGTGGCCAGCCCCGAGATCGAAAGCTGACCCCCGGCGACCTTTTGGCCAGCGTTTATCACGTCCTGGGAATCGATAGCCACGCGACCGTACCCGATCGTCAAAATCGTCCCGTCCCGCTCGTCGAGTCGGGAGAAACGATTCGGGAGTTGTTTTAGCGGCCCTCGGTTGCAAACGAAACCATAGTCCAATTCGCGAGTTGTATTCACTGTTCTGCGGCGTATCGGTGTGGGTTGGCCAAGCGGCGAACGCGTCCTGCGCTCCAAACAGCGAGCGACCAACGGAAGCGGTCGACTCCAACCTCGAGCGGCAGCTCGGACCGGGTCAAGGGCCGCGCCCTTGTTGACGGGGGGGCGGGGGTGTCGTAACCTCGGGTGAGCCGTTCGTGGGGCGGCGGGCGAATTCCGGTTCGCATTCCACTCTTCCCCGCGTCACTCGATAGATTCTCTCACACGACAGCATGGCGAAGAAGAAGGCGGCTAAGAAGAAACCCGTTGGGCGCATTGTTCTGCGGACTGGCGAGGCGCTGGTGGAAGCCGAGCAGGGTTGGTCGGCGGCGGAACCGGAAGTGGTGATTGGTGAACTGGATGGTCCCGTGGGGTACGCGATCGCGAATCTTCTGGGAAATCAGGTTCAGGGTCACTCCCGCGTCTTCGCGATCTTGAATTGCGATGTGCAGGTCCGTCCGGTGACGCTGATGGTGAGTAAAGTGACCGTCACCAGCACCCGGTACACGAATGTGCTGATGGGGACCGTTCAGGCGGCGATCGCCAACGGCGTTCTCGACGCCGTGCGAAATGGCGACATTCCGAAGTCGAAGGTGAATGAACTGGGGATTATCGTCTCGGTCTGGCTCGACCCGGCGATCCTCAAGGAAGAAGTCGATTTCAATGTGTTGTTTGAAACTCACCGGGCGGCCACTTCGAAGGCGATCGCCAAGGCGATGAACAACGAGCCTTCAATCGACTGGCTGTTGAAGAATCAGGCGAACATCACCCACTGTTTCCACCAGATGTCGGTGGACGCGTCGAAGAAATGACTTCGTGGACGTGTTGAGCGTCCCGTCCATGCAAACCGGCTCATCGATCGAGCGTGCCTGTCGGCGATTCGCCGACAGTCTTCTCGCCCACCCGCGAATCGCGCTGTCGCTCTTGGCGGCTTCGTTGATCGCCTCGCTCTGCGCGATGCCGGGATTGCGGTTCGACTTCGCGCCGCAGTCAATTTTTGTCGGGAACGACAACCTCGTCAAATATTCTGAAGAGTTCCGCCAGACGTTTGGTCGGGATGAATTCGTCGTTCTGCTGGTGTTGCGGGCGACGGGGGACCAGGATGTTCTGGAAGGGGCGGCACTTCAGTGGCAGGCGGAGATCGCGACGCGGATCGCGGCCATCGCTGGAGTGGCACGGGTCGAGTCGTTGGGAACATTGGAGACCCCCCGCCCCGGCCTGCGGGGCTGGCGACTCGAGCGATTGATACAGGGAGATCCTGTTGATGAAGAGAGTGCGTTTCGGGCACGGGGAAAAATCGAGTCGATGCCCTTGTTGCGGGGGGGGCTATTGAGCCACGACAATCGCCTTGCTTCGCTCCCCATCTTTCTGGATCTCGACACCCCCGCGATCGACGCCACACGA
The DNA here is from genome assembly GCA_945860955.1 of Planctomicrobium piriforme. Lineage (GTDB taxonomy): Bacteria > Planctomycetota > Planctomycetia > Planctomycetales > Planctomycetaceae > UBA10511. The sequence goes on along the minus strand of CAMATH010000078.1, from coordinate 33,854 downwards.
GAACTCGTTGCCGACGTTCAAAACGTGGTGGCGGCACATCCCGCGCCGGCAGGTTACGAAACTCTGTTCACCGGACTGCCGGTGTTGCGGGTGGAGATTGTCGACGATTTGCGGGCGGATCAGTTCACGCTGATTCCCCTGGCGGCGATCACGTATCTGATTGTTCTCGGGGTGATGTTCCGCTGCGTATCGGGGTCGATTCTGCCTCTGGTCGCCGTCGGAATCGCCCTTTCTTGGACGTTTGCCAGTTTCTCGCTGTTTGGGGAATCGCTGAACCTCGTCAGCAACGTCCTGCCGATGCTGCTGTTGATCATTGGTGTCTCCAGCTCGGTTCAGATTGTGAGCTGTTACGCCGAGGAGGACCACTTGCATCCGGGAGACCGGTGCCGGGCGGCGGCGTCGGCGATCGCGCACATGACTCCCGCCTGTCTGCTGGCGGCGATCACCACCGCGATCGGTTTCGCGAGTGTGGCGACCGCGCGGTCTCTGGTCCTGCAACGATTCGCCTGGCAGGCGGCGCTGGGGGTGGGATTTCAATATCTCTGCACGCTCGTCACGTTGGGGGCGCTGTTCCGCTACTTCGCCCCCCCCCGGCATTCGGGTCTACACCAGGAGCGGCCCGGACCGGTGACACGGTCGGCTGCCGTCGTGGGGGCTGCGGTCGCCAGGCATCCCTGGACGGCGGTCCTGGCGTCGCTGCTGGTGGTCGGGGTTTCGCTGTGGGGGGCGAGCCGGGTGAAAATCAACACGTTCAACGCGCTCGAAACATTTCGCGATGACCATCGCGCCGTCACGACGTTGAAACTGGTGGAACGAGAACTTTCCGGAGTTGTGCCGCTCGAGATCAGCCTGCATGCCGATCGTTCCGGGAGGTTTTTGGAACCAGAGACATTTCATCGGGTAGTCGAGGCGACCCGGCAGGCGCGGGAGATTCCCAGCGTGTTGTCGGGACAATCGTACGCCGACCTGTTTCGGGAGATTCTGTCCCATTGGCCCGGCCGGCGACATTCGGAATCGGATGCGGAACTGGTTCCCGCGGGGGATGTGGGGCAGCGCCGGCTGGAGCGAACGAACGGCGTGGCGCTGCAGTTCCCGGAGGTGATGCATTACACCGACTACTTGAACGCCGACGGAACGCGGGCCCGAGTCCGATTGAGGGTTGCGGAGATCGGGTCGGCGAAAACGCTGGAATTGATCGCCGACCTGGAACAACGTCTGGCGGCGGTCTTCCCTCCGGAAAGTGGCATCGAAGTTCGACTGACCGGGGAGGCGTATGTCGCGGCCCACGCGCTGACGACCCTGATCCGCGACCTATTTTTCTCGCTGGTGACCGCGTCGCTGGTGATTTTTGCACTGATCGCGCTGGAGTTTCGGTCGGTCCGCGTGGGCCTGATCGCCGCGCTGCCCAACCTGACACCCCTGGCGATCACCTTGGGCTACATGGGTTTCCGGGGCTACGACATGAACGTCGGCAACGTGATTGTGTTCACCGTCTGCCTGGGGTTGGCCGACGACAACACGATTCACTTTCTGTATCGGTTCAGGGAAGAACTGCGACGGAAACACGACGTTCCCAATGCGATTCAGCGGGCCTTTCTGGGGACCGGCCGCGCGATTGTCGCGACCAGCCTGTTGTTGCTGGCGGGGCTGGCCGTCTTGCGATTTTCGAATTTCGTTCCCACGCAACGATTCGCGGAACTGACCTGCGTAACGATTCTGGGAAACCTGCTGGGCGTGTTGCTGTTACTGCCGGCGTGGCTCAAGCTGGCGTGGCGGGAACCAAAGCCCTAGAACATGCGACGTTCATCCAGGAGAAACCAAACCAGAGCGATCACACTGGTGGCGGCCCCCAGGAGGATCCCCCGGTCACCGTTGAACGCGTATCCGACCATGGGTCCACCAATAAACAGCGACGCCATCATCAACCGACGGGTAATCCGGGACACCATCGATTCTCCTGGGAGATTGAGTGACGGATCGACAGAGACGCAGCTCATCCGACCTGCACCTCGACTGACATTCCCACCGCCCCGATGGCGTTCTCCCGCGCGAGCCGCACACCGAGACAACCGACTGGGAACGACACTCCGCCGATGCCGCGGCGGCATTCGACAGCGGTTCGGCCCCAAATCGGGTGGCAGTCGGAGCAAATGGTCGGGGGTTCGTTTTCTCATCGTCAATTCCGACAGAAAGTGGGAGCTGAAAGGTGCGCGAAATGTGTGTCGGCTGGAAGTACTACGCAGGAAGTCGCCAGTTCATAAAAACAAAAACGCCACCGGCGGCGGAAAATCCACTCCCGGTGGCGTTCATCGCCTGGTTCAGACTCCCCCATCGTGGGGGAATACACCCCCATCCATTAGATGCGATTGTCGGATTTGTGTCAATTCGGTTTATTTCGCATGAAGTCAACAATTTCTGAAGACCCGCCAGTCGGAGTGAAAACCAGCGCCTGATGCTCACACTTGCCATTGAAACTTCCGGATTCCAAGGCTCTATCGCACTGTTGGAAAATGAACTGTGCCTGGAGGAACGGCCGCTCGAATTGGGTCGGCAGCATGGCCAGACACTGCTTCCGGAAATCCAAACGCTGTTCCGGACCCATTCTCGGTCGCCGCGCCACTGTGGCTTGGTCGCCGTCAGTGTTGGGCCGGGAAGTTACACCGGATTGCGCGTCGGCGTGGTGTGTGCAAAAACGCTGGCATGGGGGGCGAGGTGTCGGCTCGTGGGGGTAGAGACATTGCTGGCGATCGCCGCCCAGATCCCCAGTTCGGAATCCGAGGTCGTGGTGATCTCCGACGCGCAGCGCGAATCGGTCTACTTGGGCCGATATGCCCGAACGATCAATTCCGGCATGCGGCAGGTCGCCCCGATCTCCGTGATGAGCCTGTCGGAACTTGCCGGGCAATTGACGCCAACCGACCTCGTCTGTGGTCCGGGACTGCCGAAACTCACCGCCGCCACTCCGGCGACTTTCCGCACACTCTCTCCAGAATTTCAACTTCCGCGGGCAGCGATGGTCGGCCAATTGGCGAGACGGGAACTGGCGGCGGGACACGAGGACTCGCCAATGACGTTGTCCCCTCTGTATCTGAGGCAAAGCTCGGCGGAGACCCAGTGGGACAAACTCCATGGACCGGCCGGAGGCTAACCGACTCCCTTTCGTCGCACGTTCCTCGTCGCCAAAAACTGACCCGTCACATTCCGCCGGATTGGCAGCTCGCTTTCCTCCCCGCTAACATGCGGGTTTTCCCGCACTGCACGTTTCGTATGCAGCGAGTCCGCTCGCGATTCCACGCCCCACATCCTCCTTCAAGCCCACGTCCATGAAGATCATTCGTTACAGCGACTCCACCGGCAAAATTCACCACGGCCAGACGCACGCCGACGGAACGTCCACCCGCCTCGAAGGGGATCTGTTTGGCTCTCTCCGTGACACGGGTGAAAAGGCGAATGTCGCCAAGCTGCTGGCACCGCTGTATCCCTCCGACATCGTTTGCATCGGACTCAACTATCGCAAGCACGCCGAGGAAGGGGGACAGGCAATTCCCGAGTACCCGGTTGTCTTCATGAAGACCAGCAGTACCTGCACCAATCCTGGCGATCCCATCGTCCTGCCGCGCAAGCTCCGCAGCGACGCGGTCGACTACGAATGCGAGCTGGCGGTGGTGATCGGCAAAGCGTGCCACAACGTCTCAAAGGCGGACGCGCTGAAGTATGTGCTCGGTTACACCTGCGCCAACGACGTGAGCGCTCGCGACTGGCAGTTGAAAAAGGGGGGAAGTCAATGGTGCCGGGGGAAGACATTCGCGACGTTCGCTCCGCTGGGTCCCTGCCTGGTGACGGCTGACGAGATCCCGAACCCCAACACGCTGGGGATCAAGACGATTCTCAATGGCCAGACAATGCAAGACTGGAACACGAATGACATGATATTCGACGTTCCGACACTGATCGAGTTCCTCTCGGGTAGTACCCTGCTGACGCCAGGAACGGTGATTCTCACGGGAACCCCGCACGGAGTTGGCGGAGCACGCAAGCCGCCGGTCTTCCTGCAAGGTGGGGACACTGTGACAATCGAAATCGAAAAGATCGGCGCGCTGACAAACCCGGTGGTGGAAGAGACGGTTTAGAGTCTGGAACCGCGGAGCGACAGGTCGGCGGTTGCATGCGAAGTTCGTCGCGGCGTCGCCAGGATGCGCGATGCCGAAGAACCGTGCCACGGGAGGGCGAGGCTCCTGCCGAGCCGCCACTGCGTTTACATTGAAAAAAAGGTGTGTCCGGGCGGCAATCGACACGAGATCCAAAGTCGTACTCTCAACAAGTGGCGACGCGGAACCGAATGTCTCTTGCCGCTGCCGGCCGGCACCTTCGGTGCGCTGAGGCGAGCTGCGGAGCGCCTCGCATACAGCGGACGGTCACGTAGATTTATCCGCCGCGCGGTCAGAAATCGGACGATTCTATGCGCAGAGCCGCGCCCGTCAGGAAGCAGAACCCAGCAACCGCTTCCTGACGGGCGCAGCTCTGCCAGCTACTTACGTCGTAACACTTCCCCTGCCTTCCTCAGGACAATTTTCATGCTCCGTTCGCTCACCCGATGCGGTTTGTGGTTTCTGTTGGTCGCGTTCTGCGGACTGACCTGCGTGGCTTCGCAACTGTCGGCCGACGACAAGGTTGGCGGGGCGATGGTTCCCAAGGCGTTGTTCAACTACATCGCCCGACCGGAACCGAAGTTTGAGTGGAAGCTCAAGGACAAGACCGAGATCTATTTCGGGACGATTTACGACCTGGAGCTGGTCTCGCAGGAATGGCAGGGCATTGTCTGGGAACACCAGTTGCACGTGTATGTTCCGCGCGACAGCAAACCGTCCGAGACGATGCTGCTGTGGAATACCGGGGGCTCGGGAAATGAACGCAACATCGTCTTCGCGCTGGATCTGGCCCGTCGCGTTGGTTCCCCGATCGCGTTTCTGTACCACGTCCCGAAGCAGCCGATTCTTGACGACAAAACGGAAGACAAGCTCATCGCAGAAACGTTCATCCGGTACCTCGAAACCGGCGACGAGAAGTGGCCGCTGCTGTTTCCGATGGTCAAAAGCGTCGTCAAGGCGATGGACGCGTTGCAGGCGTTCACCGTTCAGGAATGGAAGCAGGAAACCAAGGCGTTTGTCGTTTCCGGCGCATCGAAGCGAGGCTGGACAACATGGCTCACCGGCGCGTCGGACGCTCGCGTGAAAGGGATTGCACCGCTGGTCATTGACACACTCAATATGAGGGCACAGGGACCTTACCAGCTCAAGTCGTTCGGAGCGTACAGCGACCAAGTACATGACTACACCGAGCGCAAACTGCTCCCCATGCCCGATACTCCGGAAGCTCAGGCTCTGTGGGCGATGGTCGATCCCTGGGTCTACCGCGAAAAACTCCTGCTCCCCAAAATGATCATCAATGGCGCGAACGATCCCTACTGGACGACCGACGCGCTCAACCTCTATTGGGATGACCTCAAGGGGGACAAGTGGGTTCTCTACGTTCCCAACGCGGGGCACGGACTCGAACAGAATTTTCCGGACGGAAAGAAGAGTCGCGATCGGGCGCTCAATGGACTGGCGGCCTATGCACGGCATCTGATGAAAGAGAATCCGATGCCCAAAGTCACCTGGAAGCATGACAACGCCGCGGACGACGCCGCCCGGCTGACGCTGTCGAGCGACCCCGCGCCGCGCAGCGGTCGGCTGTGGGTTGCCCACGCGAAGTCCCGCGATTTTCGTCTGGTGGAATGGAAGGAACAGCCGTTACCGTTGACCGAGAATTCACTGCAAGGGGTCGTCTCCTCTTCGAAAACAGAGTTCGTTGCGTTCTACGGTGAAGCGGATTTTGAAATCGATGGGTTGCAACACAGCCTGTCGACTCAAATGCGCATTTTGGAGCCGCGCCCCTAACCGTCGGTGTGCCGGTTCGCCACCCAGCGGTGTATCGCATCGCGGACGAGTCCGATCTTCTGGTCGGTTTTACAGTAGTCATGCTCCATGCGGCCTGAATTGAAGCGTTGGGTACGGGCCGCCGTAGGACGGGTCTCTGACCCGTCCGGAGGGGGCGGCATCTGTGGCGGAACACAATCCGCCATTTTGCGCGGTCGGGTCAGAGACCCGCCCTACCAGTCAACCGTCTCGTTTTCGGCCGCGTAGAGTATCGCATCGAACCCAGCCGACTGATTCCTTCGACTTCCGAAAGGCTGCGTGTGTCTGTCTCCCCCGTCGCTCCCGCAACCCGCTCACGACCCAAGCAGGTTAGCCCTGCCTGGGTCGGCGCGCTGGTCACGCTGATTTTCGCGGCAGGACTCACGATGCTGTTCTGGCCCACTCTCTGGGCCGGTGGGGGGCTGGTCGGAGGCGATATTTACTACTACTTCCTGCCGCAAAAAGCGTTCTACGCCGACGCGCTCCAACGTGGCGAGCTGCCCGTCTGGAACAATCTGGTTGGCAACGGTTATCCACAGCTCGCCGAGAGCCAGACGGGAACCCTGTATCCTCCATTCCTGCTGCTGTATCGCTTTTTTGACATCAATGCCGCGTTCAACGCGTCGATCCTCGGGCACTACATCCTGGCGTTCTTTGCCTGCTGGTTGTACATCCGGAGAATTGGGTTGCCGACCATGGCGGCGGTCTTTGGAGCCTTGGTCTACACGTACGGCTGGTTTCCTCCCCGAGTCTCTCTGGAGTGGGCGATTGTGGGCGGGGCCTGGTTGCCGCTGGCATTGTGGTGTGCCGAGTCGTTCCTTCAAACCCGCTTGTGGCGGTTCGCGCTCTGGCTCTCGGTGATTCTGGCATTGCAGATGCTCGCCGGTCATTTTCTGATCGCCTTCCTCACGCAACTGACACTGGCGATTTACATCCCGGGCCGGTTGTGGGGAGGACGCGACAGTGTGCCGCCCGAAAGTCGGCAACGGTGCGGAAGACTCGCCTGGGCGCTGATGGGAACTGCGCTGCTGGGATTCTCGCTGGCAGCCGTTCAGTTGATTCCCACCTGGGAGTTGAAGACCACCAGCCAGCGCGCGACGGTGACCGACGAACACAATCCCGGCTACGGCTACATACCGCCGCGCTATCTCACACAGGTCTTTATGCCCTGGAAATGGTACGCCAGTGATCGGGAGATTGTGTCGGTCGCGAGTCCCGACATGCCCAGGACGAACTGGGTGGAGGCACATCTTTATTTCGGCTTGTTGCCGTTGCCGCTGATTGTGTGGGGAGTTCTCGATCGACGGAACTCGATACCCCGGGCGATTCGAATTCTTTGGCTGCTGCTATCGATCGGAGCGATCGTCTACGCCACGGGGTGCCTCATTCCCATCACGAACCATCTGCCGGGGTTCAGCTTTTTTGAAGGCCCGGGGCGCTATGGGATTATTGCGTCGCTGGGGGGTGCAGTTCTGGCCGCCGCGGGTTTCGCCGCGGTTTGCAAAAAGCTGGACGGACTTTCGATGCTCGTATGGTGGATCGTAGCGTTCGGGGCGACCACCTGGGATTTGTGGGATGTGAGCCAACGGGTGACGCACGCAACTCCCGTGGCAACCTCCCCCGTGAGTCGTCGGGACAACAGCCCGATTCGGAAATACCTTGCCGACCGCGACGTTCCTACCCGTATGCTGAACGAGGGAAAAAATCTTCCCTCGCTGGTGGGGGCGGGAACCTACCCAGTTTACCTGGGATTGAGTCCAGCGGCGTACTACGACGAATCGTTGACATTGCCCCAACCGATGCCGTTTCGCGAAACCCAGCCGACGGCGGAGCAGCTTGACTGGCTGAGCCGAAATGGGGTGACGCACATCCTGAGTTTGACGGAAGTGAACCTGGGCGGCTGGCCGGCGCGACAGGTCTGGTTTGGAGCCGATCCATGCTTAAACGTGCCGTTGGCACGCAACGCCACGCATGGGTTTTACCTGTATGAATTGGAAGCGACGCGCGGCCGGGTGGCGTGGTTGGAATCGGCACATGGGAGTCCGCCAGTGTTGATCGACTACGAGCCCACACGAGTGGAAGTCGAGGCGGAGTCGGCGAGCGGAGGCACTGTCGTGTTGACTGATCTGGCGTATCCGGGTTGGGAGGTGACGGTCGACGGGCAGCCGGCTGTGGAAAGGGTGGTGGAAAGAGTTTTTCGCGGAGTCGAGGTTTCCAGCGGAAAACACCGGCTCGTCTGGACTTACGTCCCCAGAGCGATATACTGGGGGGGAGTGGTCAGTGGTCTGGCACTGCTGACGCTTTTGACAATTGGACACGTGCGATATTGGCACCCGAATCTGCTGCGTCGGCGGGCGGCTCCTGAAGGCGGGCTTCAGACCTCTCACGAGCGGTAACCGGGCGTCGGATGGATCGCACGAATTCCACCCGCCTGCATGCCCCGCCACCACATCCCGCCAACAAAAACCGCCAAAGCGGCCCGCCATGAAATCAGCGTACATCCAGGAAACCGGTGATCCCGGTGTGATTCAGTACGGCGAGTTACCGAAACCGGTTCCTCAGGCGGGTGAGGTATTGATTCGGGTCGGGGCGGTTTCGGTGAATCCGATCGACATCTACATTCGTAGCGGAATGGTCTCGATGCCGCTGCGTTTTCCGTACACAGTCGGCTGTGACGTCGCGGGAACGATCGAGGTCAAGGGGCGGGGCGTTCGTCGATTTAACGAAGGGGATCGCGTCTGGGGGAGTAATCAGGGGTTGTTTGGCAGGCAGGGAACGACTTCGGAATATGTGGTCGTCGACGAGAAATGGCTCTATCCGACCCCTCCCACCCAGTCCGATATCGAAGCGGCTGCGGGGGCGCTGGTGGGGATCACCGCCTACCTGGGTTTGTTTCGTTTCGCGCATGTGCAACAGGGAGACATCCTGTTTGTGAACGGCGGCGCGGGGGGCGTCGGGGCGGCAGTGATTCAACAGGCCAAGGCCGCCGGCGCGAAAGTGATCGCCACTGTGGGAAATGCCCAAAAGGCGGTCTATTGTCAGCAGCTCGGCGCCGATCTTGTCATCGATTACCACGCTCCGGATCTGGACGATCAGATCCGCGCGTTCTCCGCGTCAAACGGTGGAGTCAACGTCTGGTTCGAAACGCAGCGCGAGCCAACGCTCGACCGTACGATCGCGATGATGGCCCCTCGTGGGCGAATCGTCGTGATAGCGGGACGGCAGTCGCAACCGCAGTTCACCCTCGGGGCGTTCTACACCAAAGATCTCGCGATCCTGGGATACGCGATGTTCAACGCCTCGCCCGATGAACAGCGCGAATGCGCCGTCGCTCTCAACAATCTCTACGTGCGCGGCGGCTGGCATCCGGCGGTGGGGGTGACGTTTCCCATGTCCCAAACGGCGCTCGCCCACCAATTGCAACAGGCGAACACGCTCGACAAACAGGGCACGCTCGCGGGGAAGATCGTCATCGTCCCCGATCCGGCGTGAGAACCGAGTTCAAATCGCCTCTCATCGTTGCACGGTTCCAAGTCCCAATCCGGCTCGGGGTCTGTCGTTTTAGTCAAAAAAGCCAGATTTCCTCCATACAACATAAATGTACGTTAGCATATTCGCCTGACAACCTGGGCAAGACTGGCCGCCGCTCCTGAAATTGCGTACAGTAGAGGGATCTATTTTTGAGTTCTGAGCGAAGTCAGCTTGCCCGCGGGAGCAGATGGTGCTGTTCCCGAAGTCGCTGGAGTTGATGATTCCGGAGGATCATCAGGTTCGTCTGCTGCTGTATGGAATGAAGCGTGCAGTGTCGCGATTTCGGCCGCGCGAAGTATCTCACACTTTTCGCCATGTTGTGTATGACCACCGATCGACTTCGCCCGCCGGGGGACCCGGGAAGGAGGGCGACCAAAACAAGTCGCTTTTCGTCCCGTTCGCGGTACAATCCTTCCGAAAGGGAATGACACGATGATTCCAATCCGGCCAAAATCTGACATCGCGCCCTTTTCCTGGGCAAGCGTCACCGTCGCTTTGACGGGCCTGTCACTGGCCATCTGGTCGCTATTCGCCCCTGAAGACAAACTCGAGGCGGGCGATCTGGCGGTTGCGTTCATGTTCGCGGGCTTGGCTCCCGGAAATGTCCGATTCATCCTGCTCCTATTCGCCACCTATTTCCTATGGGGAGCGGGGATGGCGCTCGAACGGCACTTGAATCCGACCGCCCGCTGGAGCCTGGCGCTGGGAGGGGTGGCAGTGCTTGGAATCGGTTTCGCGATCTGGGGAATCGCCCCCGGTGCCGTCGTGGCCGGCGCAACCCTCGCCGCACTAGTTTTGGCGATGGCACTCTACTGGGGACCGGGCGACGAACTGACCTGTTTCTCGATCGGTTACCGGTCGTTCTTTGGAACACCAATCGTCGGCAGCCCGTTTACTTTTGATTTGAGTGTCTTTGGCCTGTTGTTCTTTTTTGTCCCCTTTGCACTCTTCTCTCTGGTCTTTTTCCGCCACGGAAGAACGTGCATTGTGGGGATCCTGTCGGGCTTCCTCGGCGGAATGATGATCGCACACCTGGCGCTGAAGGCCGGATGGATCGACTGCCGAGGATGGGATCTGATTTCGATCATGACGGGCAAGAATCTGCTGATGAAAGGCTCGCGCAAGTCGAATCGGACCTCTCTGGCGGAACCCGATCGCGATTCCCCTGTTGCTGGCGACCAACTCACTGTTGCCCAATCGAATTCACCCCGCGAGACGCTCGTCCGAAAATTCACCGCCGCGCTTTCGAGCCGAAATTCCGGCGCGACTCGCGACGCCTATCAAAAACTCCGCGAGCGATTTCCGGTTTGGGAGGCCGATGGCCCCGAGTTGTTGCAATTCGCGGAACTCCTCATCGACGATGGCGGCCCCGAGGAAGCGGTTCCCCTGCTGACCGACTATCTGGCGCGCTTCCAGACCTCCAAGGTGACCATTGTCCGGTTGAAGCTGGCCCAGATTCTGATCGATCCCTTGCAGCGACCAAGGCGGGCGCTGGCGATTCTGGATGACTTGCCACCAGGCGACCTGGGCAACCCGAAATACAACACCCACCGCGACTCATTGACCAATCGGGCCAACAAACTGATTGATGACGGCGTCATGGAAGTTCGGCTGGAGGGCTGACTCGACGCCCCGAATTCAACAGGTCAAACTGTGCTGCGAGTCGCCGTTCTTCCGTGAGACCCCGCAAATCGGACAGCAACCATGCTCCGCAGAATCTTCTGGTGTGTGTCGTTTCTTTTCGGCGTCGCCTGGGTCGCCGCCACTTCGACGGCCGCCGAGCCGGCGTTTCCCAAACTGTGTGCCCGGATCGAGTCGGGCGAACCGACGACCGTCGTCTGCCTGGGGGACAGCGTGACGGGAGTCTATTACCACACGGGGGGCGTGCGGGCTTATCCCGAAATGCTGGAACTCGCTCTCAAGCACACATTCCCAACCGGCAAACTCCGCGTCGTGAACGCCGGCATCAGCGGTAACACCACGATCGACGGGCTGGGGCGTTTGCAGAAAGATGTCCTCGATCACAAGCCGCAGTTGGTGACAGTGATGTTTGGCCTCAACGACATGGTCCGTGTGCCAGTGGCGGATTACCGGGCAAACCTCGCGACCATCATCACCCGGTGTCGTGAGGCGGGAGCGGAGGTGCTGCTCTGCACTCCCAACGGAGTGGTGAACACCGCGGGCCGGCCGGTCCCAAAACTGGTGGAATTCTGCGACGCGATGAAACAGGTCGGGCGGGAACAACAGGCTCCGGTGTGCGACGTCTATTCCGCCTACGAGCGCATCTACGCGGTCGATCCGCTGGCGTGGCGACTCCTTTTCAGCGATCAGATTCACCCCAATATGGATGGTCACCGCCGCAATGCCCTGGAAATCGCCGGCACGATTTCCGGACGCGACGCGTCGCTCGACGCGATCACGCCCTCCCGGCCGGCGATCACCAAGACCCTCGCGCGGCTCAAGGCGGGCGAACCGGTGCGGGTGGTCGCGATGGCTCCTTACGATGCGCTGATCGGCAAGGCGTTGCTGGCGGTCGATCCCCAGGCGAAGGTTGACGTGCGGCCCTGGTCAGTCGCGGGCAAAACACTGGCCGAGATTGAAGAATCGGCGAAGGAGATCCGCAAGAACCCGGCGATCGACCTGGTCCTGGTCGCGGTCCCTCTCGCGGTCACCCCCGACGCGGCTCCCACCGAACCGCAAATCTGGAGTTTCAGTTGGATTCTGAACCACTCGTTGGCGTTTGGAAAACAGGAGTGGGACGTTGTCGTGGTGGCCCCCTCGATCACCGGCTCGAAACTGACCGCAAACAGCGCGACCCGCGAAGAATTCACCCGGCAAATGGCGCGTGCGCAGGATCTCACCCTGATCGCGCGGGAGGACCCCGAGGTGGACGCGACCGCCGAAGCGATTCTTGTTCGTTGGCTGAAGTCGCAGGGGACGCGCGACTAATTCTTGCTCAGGTTGACGCGCACGAGTTCTTTGTCGTTGCGCGCGAAGACGCTTCGCATCGCGAAGGCGGGCTGTGACCAGATCGTCATCCGCCCCATCACCTCCCGCGTCGGTTCAATCAGTTTGGACCGGCTGAGTTCCTGATACCCCTTCGGCGAGAGTTTCGCGATGATCAGATCTCCCTGCTCATTGTGCAGGAAGACGCGGTCTTCGTGAGCCACCAGGAACGCGTTCCACCAGCGTCCTTCGCCGGTCGCCTCGCGTGTTTCCCACAGTCGCTTGCCGTCGGCCGCGTCGAGACACCGCAACTGACCGTAGCTGCAGACGCCATAGATGTGCTGGCCATCGAAAATCGGGGTCGACATGATGGAGTGGAGTCCGTCAGTTCGGATCTCGCTGCTGGATTTCCCCTTCCAGACCACTTTCGCGTCGGAACCGTCGTCGGCGACTTCCAACATCAGCGGGCCGTTGTAGAAGGCGGTCAAAAACAGTCGATTTCCGACTTGCCGGGGCTGCGGAATGCAGAGTCCAAAGCGGACCTGAAACGGCACTTCCCAAATCAGATGGCCATCCTGGGGATCGATCGCCGACACCCACTGCGGATGCCAGATGATGATCTGCGGTTTGCCACCGAATTCACACAGCACCGGAGGGCAGTAGCCGACCTCGGTGTCTTCGAGTGACCGCCACAACTCTTTACCGGTCCGTTTGTCGAAACTGACGACGAGCGCGCTGGGAACACCACCCACCAGTGTGATCACTTGATCCTCCAGGACGAGTGGTGAAGCGACCATGCCCCAGATCGGCAGTTTCGTGTCGAAGTCGTCGACGAACTGCTTCTTCCACACGACCGAACCGTCGGCGACCTTCAGGCAGAACATGTGTCCCATCGTGCCGATGGTGAAGACCAGGTCATCGACAACCACCGGCGTCATTCGCGGGCCGGCGGGGTAATCGACTTTGTACTTCGCCGGGTATTCGTGCTTCCAAAGCAGTTTGCCGCTGTCGGCGTCGAGACACAGCACGCGTTCGGTTTCGTCCGCCTTGATGCGGTCCATCACGTAGACGCGACCGTTGGCGACCGCCGGCCCGGCATAGCCCTCGCCAATGGGAGTCGACCACTGCCTGGGCAACGTCCCCCCCGCGGGCAGCGTGTCGACGATGCCCGTTTCCCGCCAGACCAGATCGCGCCGGGGTCCACCCCATTGAGGCCAGTCGTCGGCGGTCGCCGGCCGGGTCGCCGACACAACACCAGAGGTCACCGCCAGACAGCCGGCCAGAATTCGCAGGAACGAACACGATCGCATGGTCATTTCACCAACAGAGTGGGACAGGAACAGAGAACCGAGACCTGATAGCTCAGCGTGTTCCAACTTTGTACGGGACGGGACGGATCGATCGCGTGGGAACTCATCACAATCAGATCCGCGGCGCGGTCGAGTGACGCCTGCACAATCTCGCGCAGCCGTGGACCGACGTGGACTTTCGTTTCCACCGCGATTCTCGCCTGGGAAAATCGCTGAGCCCGTTCTTCGAGTTCAGACTCGGCCCGAACGGCCAACTGGTCGACGAATTTCCGCAACTCGGCGTCCACGGCGGGGATTGGTTCCACCACGTGCAGCAGTGTCACTCGCGCGCGGTTGTGGACCGCGATCTCGAAGGCGACTTCGAGGGCGGAGTTGTTCTTTTCCGTGAAATCGAGCGGAACCAACAGATGTTGGAAGCGCGGCAGCATGGCGGTTCTCCTGGTTTCGGCACTGTCGCTGACCACCATTTTATAGACTTCCGACGCGCCGCGCCAGGGGCGCTGTCGGTTTCAGCGATCCAGTCGCGTGTTTGCCTTGGCCGATTGTGGTTCCGCTTCGCGGGAAGCCCATCCGGAGCGACGCCGCGGAGCGTCGTCGCTACAAAACCGACAGCCCCCTGGCGGCACCGCCCAAGTCGACTAAACCGAATGTGTCGAGGCCGGGTCGAGGCGATGATAGAACAGCACCGTGAGCGGAATCAGAATTCCGGTCATCACCAGGAAGGCGACAACCATTCCCAACGAGTACGACAACGCCGCTTCGTCGGTCAAGAAGTAGAACAACGTCCCGATCCCCAGCGCGATCCCGATTCCAACCATCATCGCGGCGATTTTGCACACCGCCGACAGCATGTTCCGCCCGACCACCTGCAAATCGCCAGTGACGTTCGTCTGCATCTGAAACGGGAATATCAGAAACATCAGATTCTCAATGGAGAACAGAAACAGATTGGTTGGGACGATCAGGAATCCCACCGGGATGTACCACGCCGAGTTCAACAGCCCAGCGAGACTGAGCGCGACCAGAACCAACCCCATTATCGTCGACGCCAGAAACACCGGTGTGAACAACTGCCCCAGGACCACCCCCCAGGGGGAGAGGGGCAGACTCTTGAGAACATCGAGCCGGTCGAGATCCCCGCGGAAGTCGTACTGCAACAACTGCGGCAATAAAAAGACAAACATCGAGACGACCGGACCAGCGACCGCTCCGCCGAGGCGGCTGGTATCTTTCATCAAGAAGAGGAATGGGAGAGTGATCGCAACGGCCACAACGCCAATCAGCAGAAACACGACGTGCGAATTCCGCAGCGCCGTGGTGAGTTGCCGCCAGGCGATGGGACCGGCCCCCCCCAGAAACGGAAATCGCATGGAACGCAGCCGACCGCGCGCCTTGGCCGCTCCCGCCAGCCCCTGACCCCGGCGTGCCCGCTGCAACCGCTCGTACATCCGCTGACTCGCCCCAATCGACTTCTCCATGTAATTGGAATCGAGCGACAGAATGAGCCACAGCATTCCGACATTCATGTGAACGGCGACCAGTGTCCAGCCGATGAAGTCGGGAAACAGTCGCGTCGCCGTCGCGGCATGGGCGATGACATCGAACGGTGCAAGCAGAATTCGCCCAGGTAAACTAGTTCGCAACGCGGAGGCAATCGCCACCGGCCCCCCACCGTCCGCGGTCCGCAGCGCCTGCGAGATTCCCCATGCCAGCAACAGCAGCCCCGCGACCAAGACCACTTTCCGCCAGCGGGTGTAGGCCGCTTCCGCCAGCGTTGACGCCAGAATTCCCAGCGCCAATTGCAGCAGATTCAGAAAAATCAGTCCCAACGCGAGCCCCACATAGGCGGCGATCCAATAGGTGACACAGCGGAGGAGGATCGCCGAGAAGACCAGAGCCACCAAGCTGCCGCCGGCACACAGGCTGACGATTCGATAGATCAACAATTCGCGTCGCCGAAACGGCCCCGGGAACAGCATGTCGACTTCCGCCGGCATGAAAAACACCCCACTCTCGGCGGTGCTGGTCAAGATCGTCAGCAGACTGAACGCGAACAGAGCGGGGGCGAAAAAGGCTAGCGTCGTTTCCTGGTCGGAACGAGGGGTCAGAAAGGCGGTGACGAGCGAAGGGAGCAGCCACAAACAGAACATCAGCCCCATGATCACGCCATAGATCTTCCCGCGTGTCGTCCGCAGACTGCGCCGCGACTGCCGCATGCGGGCTTTCCACTGCAGCTTCAACAGGAACCACAGCGATCTCGGCAGTGACAGACCGGTTTGGTGCCAGAAGTTCATGGTGCGTTTCCCTGCGGAGTCGCATCAGAACGAGGGGCGTCGGGTGCGGAATGGGATCTGGGGTTGTGACTCCCGTCGGGAAGGTCGGTCAGCGTGACGGTTTCAAGGTCGTCATCTTCGTCCGATTCATCCAAATCATTTTCTGTGGCCTGCCGATCGGAGGAAGGCGAGATTCCTTCGGTCGCCTGAAAGAAGACTTCTTCCAGCGACGCCTCATCCAGATGGCCGGCGAAAATCCGTCGGGCCTCGACGGTCGGTCCGAAGAACCGCAGCTTGCCCTGGTCGAGAATCAGCAGGTCGGTACACAGATCGTCGACCAGCGACAGCAAATGCGAACTGACCATGACGGCGGCCCCCCTTCGGGCCCTTTCGAGAATGGTCTCCTTCAGAGTGCGAATGCCGCGAGGATCGAGGCCGGTCAGTGGTTCGTCAAACAGGATCGCCTGGGGATCGTGCAGATAGGCGCAGCAGATCGCGACTTTCTGCCGCATCCCGCGCGAGAGTTCCTGAACGAGAGCATCTTTCTTCTCGACCAGTTCGAATTGCTTAAGCAGCGCGGTACCACGCCCGGCCAGGTCGGCGACCTGGTAGGCCATCGCGGTGAATTCAAGATGCTCCCAAACGGTCAGCGGTTCGAACAGTTTGGGATCATCGGGTATGTAGGCGAGGACCGATTTGGCGGCGATTTCCGCGGTCTTCAAATCGTGACCACCAACCGACAGCCGACCGCTGGTGGGGGTGATGATCCCCGCGATCGCCCGGAGTGTCGTCGTCTTTCCCGCGCCGTTCCGTCCCAGGAGACCAAGAACCTGCCCGGGTTTGACGTGGAAGGAGAGGTCATCGACCGCCAGCGTTGTGCGATACGCTTTCGTATAGTTCTCGACTCGAATCACGCGTTCGCTCCGAATTCCGTATCGATCTCATTCTTGTCGTTGCGACATCGGCGTCAATCTTGCGATTGGGATTGTCGTGCCGCGTCAATCCGTGGACCAGAATCGTACCGCATTTTGTGTACAAAAACACGGAAGTCTTGGGAGGTTGAAGGAAAGGCGGGAACAAGGTCCCGCACTCCATGGAATGACTGTTCTTTACCGCCCCGAATCCGGCTTGGCCCCCAAACCCAGTATCTGCCGATACGCGGTGCGGAAATTCTCGCGACCAATCTCTTCAATGAGCGCCTGCCATTCCCGGGCGACTTCACCCAGGACCGCTGAAGGTTCTGACTGATGTCGAACCGCGTCGGTCAATCGGCTGGCGAGCGCCCGACGGAAGTCGGCCCGCCGGGGAAACGGCAATTCGAAGACGAGTCCCGAGGCGCGAAGCGAATCGGCGACTGTCGTCAGGTAGGCGTTGGCTTCGGTGCCACTCAATTCCGGTCCAACGAACTGCGCGGGATTGGAAAGCTGCGATTCGCGGGTCAGTCCCGCCATTCCGGCGGGGAGCCGGCTTGCGTAATCCAGACCGGCGAGGCTCGCAAACGCGTTCCAGGCGACGTCTCCTCCTCCTGTGCCGACCTTGCGGAAACAAACCGCCACATGTCCGTCAAACGACGTGAGAGTGCAACGAAAGACCTGGCCGCCCGCCGACGGTGCATCGCCCCGGTTCACGTCTGCGCGAGGTGGCGTCGAGTCCCACTTCTGACGCGCCGCGTTGTAAGCCTCGCGCGCTCCCGGCAACGGACAAACGCTGACCTCGATCCCTTCCGCGCGGCTCACGATCCCGTCGGCGTGATCAGGGCGGCTGCTACCCCAGCGCGGTTCGAACCCAATAGCGAGAGCCGCTTTGCCTTCAAGAATCAGGCGTCGACAATCCAGCGGATCCAAACTCCAAACGCTGTCTGGCATTTTCGAGACCGCGTCCCGCGTTTGCTCCAGCGCGCGCAGGTACGCCGGGTTGTCAATCATCGGCTGGAGTGTCTCAAGATCGACGAAGACCGAATAGTTGTCGGGATGCCGAGCGGAGGAAACGGCTCGGGCGAGGAACATGGTGGCCCGAAACGACTCGCTCCACGGTTCGACGGCGACCAGCCCCGGTCCCCAGGTGGGAAGCTGGTTCACCAATGCGGTGTACTCTTCCCATGTTTGAGGTGGCCTGAGGTTGTGCAGTTTGAGGAGATCTTCGCGGTAGTAGCAGACGAGAACCGGTGCATTGAGCGGAACCATCAGCGGCTTTCGGCGGGGAGCCCCCAGCCGATCGCGAACACCCGGCAAAAGGTCGGACCAAGCGAGCCCTGATTCGACCGAGAGTGCCGTCTCGGGAATCGGGGAAATCTCCAGCGTCGCAGCGGCGTCCAACAGCAACCCGGTCGACACAACTGCGACCGCAGATGCCTCCCCCGTGGAGACAGCGCGCATCAGGTCACTGAGATTCCCTCCGTCGTATTCGACCAGCCGCGCCTCCCCTCCGGTTTGAGTACTCCATTCCTGAGCGGGGGCCAGCCACAGTTCGTTGAGACCCGTGGCAGCGGGAATCACGATTTCGACCTGTTTCCCGGCGAATGGCAACGAGGGGGCCGAGTTCCCCGCGTCGGGTGGTTTGGAATCGCAGCCAGCCGCGAATAACGCGATCGCGCAAAGCGCCAAACGCGATGGAAGTCTGGGAATCACCGCTGATGCACGCATGAACCGAAGTACTGAAGTGGGGGAGTTGATGTCAATGTGGATACGCCGCCTGTTCGCGCCGTGGTGGCGCAATTCGGCGAGTGGCGATCTTGTAGGACGAGAAATCCTCGTGGGGAGATTATACGAAACCCGGCAGCCAATTCGTGTCGTTTCAGCGCCAAATTGGCATCCAAATCCCGTTTTCAAAACCGGACTACCCAGAATTCTCCAGAATGGCTAAAGTCCGCCCCAGGATCCGGTCGCCCCGGGTCCGCGGGCGCGTTCCGCCGCCGAAGTTCAGCGGCGGGAAGCGTCAGCGCTACGGATGGTTTTCGACGCCAAAGGACTGGCTCATGTTCAAGTTGCTGCTGTGTACCCGCTACCTGCGAACTCGCTTCATCGCTCTCGCGAGCGTGATCAGCGTGATGTTGGGTGTGGCGACGATGATCGTTGTCAACAGCGTCATGGCGGGTTTCAGCACCGAAATGCGATTTCGGCTGCATGGGCTGCTCTCGGACGTTCTGGTCGAGACGTTCAGCCTGGATGGGGAGTGGGATCCCGAGAAGTGGATGACCGTCCTCAAGGAAACCGCTGGGGATGACATTGAGGCGATGTCTCCCACGGTCGAGGTTTTCGGCCTGATTCACTTCAAATACGGCGGCAACTGGATCACCCAAAACGTCAGCATCGTGGGGATTGATCCAGTCTCCAAGGCGAAGGTCGGGGCGCTGCCTGAACATCTCGAGAACTACAAGCCGGTCAAAGACGACGACGGCAACATCGTTCGAGCGCCCCTCTACGCGGCCACCATTCCGCCGAGTTGGGATCTGCATCCCACCTACCTGGAAGAGCGTCGCGAACGGATCAACCGCAGCCGGGCGTTTGACCCGGTGGATGAACCTGCGACAAGTTCCACGGAAGATGATTCCGACGCCGCCATCAAGGAGTTCGCGCAAGAGGGGGGCGAGCAGGAGTCCACCGACCCGACGGCGCCGCACAAGGCTCGCGTGTACATTGGGTTTCAACTGGTGACGATGCCGTATGTTGACAAAGAGACCGGAAAAACCCGCCAGTTGACGATGGCCGGCCCAGGCGATGACATCAAGATCAGCACCGTGACCGCGGGTCGACCGCCACAGCCGTGCCACTTCTACGCGACCGTCGTCGACACCTTCAAAAGCGGGATGAGCGAATACGATTCGCACCTGGTCTTTTGCAACATTGAAGAGCTGCAGCGGATGCGGGGGATGATTGACCCCGATTCGGGGGAACGGGCGTTCACACGGATTCAGATCAAGCTGCGGGAAGGGGCTGACCCCGACACAGTCGTGGAAAAACTCAAAGCCGCGCTTCCGGCCGGCAAGTTCCACGTGAGTACCTGGGAAAAGAAGCAAGGACCGTTGCTGGCCGCCGTGGAAGTTGAGGCGGCGATTCTGAACGTGCTGCTGTTTCTGATTGTCGCCGTCGCTGGCTTTGGCATTCTTGCGATTTTCTACATGATTGTTGTCGAGAAGACCCGCGATATCGGCATTCTGAAGTCACTCGGTGCCAGCTCCCGTGGCGTGATGACGATCTTCCTGTCGTACGGTGTCTCGTTGGGAATTGTCGGTTCCGGCGTGGGGGTGATCGCGGGACTGCTCTTCGTACGGTACATCAACCAGATCGAAGGGGGCCTGACCTGGCTCACCGGACGCAAGGTGTTCGACGAGACGATTTACTACTTCCCGTCGATTCCCACGAAGACCTATCCGATGATGGTTTTCTGGGTGGCACTCGGGGCGGTGACGATCGCCGTCCTGGCAAGCGTCCTCCCCGCGCGACGGGCCGCCGGACTGCACCCGGTTCGCGCCCTGCGGCACGAATAGTCCCAGATCTGACTTGAGTCGGCGCGGGTCGAACCCCCGCGACCACCACACGCTTCACAATTTCTCCGGGGAACGGATCCCCGCCCGAACGACAGCGACAGGACGACCGGAATGTCCGAGACCATCAAGATGCCCCAGACGCACCTCGCCTCGTTGGCCGTCGCCAAATCGTATTCCAAAGGCGAACACAAAATCCCCGTGCTGCGGGGAGTCGATTTTCACGTCCGCCGGGGTGAATTCGTCTCGATCATCGGGCAGTCCGGATCGGGAAAAAGCACGCTACTGCATCTGCTGGGCCTGCTCGATTCGCCCGATGTGGGCGAGGTGCAGTTGTACGGGCACCGCATTGATGACCTGCCGGCCCGGTCACGTGATGAATTGCGAAACCGCGTGTTCGGCTTCATTTTTCAGTTCTATCATCTGCTCCCCGAGTTGAGCGTACTGGAAAACGTGCTGATTCCCGTGATGATCCGGCACTCCCTGTGGGACTTCTGGAAACATCGCAAGGCGTTTCGCGAGCAGGCGAAGGAACTTCTCAACAAAGTGGGACTGGGACATCGCCTCACCCATCGGCCCAGCGAACTCTCGGGGGGAGAGATGCAGCGGGCGGCCATCGCCCGGGCTTTGATGGGCAATCCCGAAGTGCTGCTCGCCGACGAACCGACCGGCAACCTCGACGCCGAGACCGGTGCCGAGATCATGGAACTCCTGTCGTCGTTGAACGCGCAGAATGAGCTGACTATCATCATGGTTACGCACGACGAGGCGATCGCCCAGTTGGCGCACCGCATCGTGCGGCTGGCGGAAGGCCGGCTGGAAGCATGGGGCGAGGCGGCCTGAGCGACGCAGGTCGACCGACACGGGCTGCTAGGCTGGATTCCTGAATCGACCGGTTTTTCGATTCATCCAACCGAACTTTTTCCGTGGGTCGTCTGTCTCTCGTCGCGTCGCGACCCTCTAATCCTCCTCTGATCTGCGATCGGTCGTGGTCCAAACCACACCGACTCGCAGCCGAATTCGGAATCTGTGATGAACAAGGTTTACCTCAACGGCAAACTCGTCGACAAAGCTCAAGCGGTCGTCAGCGTCTTCGACCACGGGTTGCTCTACGGCGACGGGGTGTTTGAGGGGATTCGCGTCTACAACGGCAAGGTCTTTCTGCTGGAAGAGCATGTCGACCGACTGTACGAAAGCGCGGCGGCAATTCGGCTGGAGATTCCGATGACCCGCCCGGATATGGCGGCCGCCGTCCGCGACACCGCGGGGGCGAACGGCATTGCCGACGGTTACGTTCGACTGGTTGTGACCCGGGGTGCCGGCACGTTGGGGCTGGACCCGAAAAAGACCGCGAATCCACAGATCATTGTCATCGCCGACACGATTTCTCTGTACCCGCACGAGATGTACGAACAGGGACTCAAACTGATCACGGCGAGTACGATCCGCAACCATCCGCAGGCCCTGTCGCCGCGGATCAAGTCGCTAAACTACCTTAACAACATCTTGGCGAAGGTCGAAGGCTCGGACGCAGGGTGTGTCGAGGCGCTGATGATGAACCACCTGGGGCATGTCGCCGAGTGTACGGGCGACAACATCTTCATCGTGAAGAACGGTATTCTCAGCACGCCGTCGACCGATTCCGGGATTCTCGAAGGAATCACCCGCAACTGCGTGATTCGTCTCGCGCGGGAAGCGGGGATTGAGGTTCGTGAAACGACATTGATCCGGCACGATATCTACGTCGCCGACGAGTGTTTCCTGACCGGGACGGCGGCCGAGGTGATTCCCGCGACCAGTCTCGACGGGCGTGTGATCGGCGATGGCAAACCCGGTCCGGTCACCCGCAACCTGCTCGCGCGGTTCCAGAAGCTGACGCGCGGCTCGTAGTAACCACCGAGTCGTTGCCCGCATCGATCACGTTTCGCGCGGTGGCACGGTATATTCATCTGCGACATTGTGAACCCCGCTTCGCGACGTCGGTCGCGCTGCGAGGGGATACCACTGTTCGCCGAGAGAATGCATCCGATGGTTCCACACCGCGACACCACGATTTGTTCCGCATTCAGCCTGCGAGTCGGGAATTCAATACCGATCAGATCCGCTCTGCTGCTCGCAGCGCTGGGGATCGGCCTCATGGCACAGTCGACGGAGGCTCGGGCCGACGCTGCTGCTTTGCCCTGGCAGGTCGGCGTCAGCCGCGTTGACATCACTCCCGAATTTCCGATCCGACTCGCCGGCTTCGCGTTTCGACGAGCGGAATCGGAGGGGGTCCGCCAGCACTTGTTCGCGAAAGCGCTCGCGATGAGTCATGGTGACGATCCGCCGGTCGTCATTGTGACTGTCGACTGTATGGCGATTTCCGATGACCTCGTTCTTCGTGTCGCCAAAAAGGTCGAGGCGGCCTGTGGCGTCCCGGTCGAACGATTCGCACTCACCGCGACTCATTCACACACCGCACCGGCTCTCACCGGCGTCTGCCCGACATTATTCACTGTCCCGATCCCTCCCGAACACCAGGCACATATCGACCAGTACACCGATCAACTCGTCGATCGAGCCGCCCAAGCGGCGATCGACGCGCTCAAAGATCGGCGGCCCGCTCGAATGGACTGGGGGATCGGTCGGGTCGGTTTCGCCAAGAATCGTCGGACTGCTGGCGGTCCGGTCGATCACGATTTGCCATTCTTGCTGGTTCGCGGCGAAAATGACGCGGTCCAGGCGGTCTACGTGAGCTACGCCTGCCACTGCGTCACTCTTTCTGACAATCGCGTTTCGGGCGACTGGGCGGGCTTCGCCCAGGAGCATCTGGAGCGACTCTTTCCCGGGGCAGTCGGTCTCGTCTCTGTGGGTTGTGGTGCCGACTCCAACCCCAGTTCCGGCGTCACGGGTGACAAGGCGGAAGTTGCCAGCGCGCAAGGGTTGGAAGTCGCCCAGGAATCGCTACGACTTTCGAAAGGGGATTTGAGGCCAGTCAACGGACCGCTGTCGGTGATGTACCAGCGGATCGAACTCCCCTTTGACGCGCTCCCCACGCGCGCTCAATGGGAAGAACGGGCAAAGCGGACCGACGCCATTGGCTACCACGCGAAAGTTCAGGTCGCGAAATTAGATCGGGGTGAAGAACTCCCCACCCAATTGAGTTACCCGATCCAGACGTTCGCCTTCGCCGATTCACTGGCGATGGTCTTTCTGCCTGGCGAGGTCGTGGTCGATTACTCGTTGCGCCTGAAACGCGAGCTGGATGGCGCGCGATTGTGGACCAATGGGTATTCCAACGGTGTTCCGTGTTACATTCCTGGCGAACGTGTGTGGAAAGAGGGGGGCTACGAGGGAGGGGATGCGATGGTCTATTTCGACCGTCCCGCGCGCTTCGCCGCTGGTTTGGAAAAGCCCATCGTCGATGTTGTCCTGTCTCAACTGAAGGGACGATTCGCGCCACAAGCGGACGCGAGTCGCACGCGGGGAAGTCGGCCCTTATCACCCGAACGCTCGCTCGCCGCCATGCGTCCGCGCGCAGGAACGGCGGTGGACCTCGTGGTCGCCGAGCCGCTGGTGACGTCTCCCGTCGCGATCGACTTCGGCCCGGATGGAAAACTCTGGGTGGCTGAGATGTACGATTACCCGCAGGGGATCGACGGAAACTACCAGCCCGGCGGCCGCGTGCGATTGGTCGAATCCAGTCATGCGGACGGAAAATTCGACAAGTCGACAGTGTTTCTCGATGGGATCCCATTCCCCACCGGATTGACGGTCTGGCGCAACGGTGTTCTTGTCTGTGCGGCCCCCGACATTCTCTACGCCGAAGATACAGACGGAGACGGCCGGGCGGACATCGTCAAGAAACTCTACACCGGTTTCGGAACACACAATTACCAGGCACGCGTCAACAGTCTCGAATATGGGCTGGACGGTTGGGTCTACGGTTCGTGTGGCTTGTTTGGCGGTCGAATCACCAATTTCCGGGGGGAGTCCTTCGATCTGGGAGACCAGGACTTTCGCATTCAGCCCGACACCGGAGCGATTGAAGCCGCAGTCGGTCGGACACAGCAGGGACGTCCGCGGGACGATGCCGGAAACTGGTTCGGCTGCGACAACAGTAATCTCTGTCGGCACTATCCTCTTCCCGCCCAGTACGCCCGCCGGAATCCGCATGTCGCTCCGCCACCCGCATCGTCATTCGTGGGCGAAGGAGCCGACCCGTTTCGATTGTACCCGGCCCGCGAAGTGCAGTTGTTCAAGCTTTCGGGGCCTTCAGGCCGGGCGACCGCCGCTTGCGGCCTGGGAATCTATCGCGACGACTTGCTCGGTTCCGACTATCGCGGCAACGCGTTCATTTGCGAGCCGGTGAATCTGGTGGTTCATCGCATGCCTCTGGTAGCGCGCTTGTCGAGTTTCGCGGGGACGCGGGCGGCGGGTGAGGAACAGTCGGAATTCCTCTCGTCCGATGACAACTGGTTTCGACCGGTACAAGCCCGCACGGGGCCGGATGGAGCTTTGTGGATTGTCGACATGTACCGCTACATCATCGAGCATCCCCGCTGGATTCCCCCCGAAGAAGTCTCAAAGCTCGACGTGCGGGCCGGACATGATCGCGGACGAATCTACCGCATTCGCCCGGCCGACCATACGCCGCGCCCCTGGACCCGACTCGATCGACTCGACGCGGCCGAACTCGTCGCGGCGCTCGACACCCCCAACGGCTGGCAGCGCGACATGGCCTCGCAGTTACTTGTCTGGCGAAAGGCGACCGAGTCACGCGACTCGCTTGCGCGGCTGCTCGCGAATTCAGACCGCTCGTGGACCCGAATGCAAGTGCTGACGACTCTGGATGCGCTCGGGGTGTGTCAGCCCGAGGATGTCCTGAAGGGGTTGGCCGACGAAGCTCCCGAGGTGCGGCGGCAGGCGATTCGCATCGCGGAGAAGTTCTCGGAGAACGAATCGATCCGTCGTCGACTGTTTGCGCTGGTGAACGATGGCGATCCTCAGGTTCGCTTACAACTCGCCTGCACGCTGGGCGCGATCCCGTCACCGGGGGCCGGTAACGCGTTGTTTGAACTCGTGGCACCCAATGCAAGTGACCCGTATCTGGTGGGAGCCGTTCTCAGCAGCCTCAATCCATCGAATGCGACCGAGGTTTTGGAGCGGGTTTCCAATGCCGCTCCGGGAAAGACGCCTCCCCTGGCCCTGGTTCAGCCATTGCTGGCAACCGTGATTGGATTCGCCGAGCCGAAGGCGCTGTCGCAACTGCTCGACCTCCTGGTAAAACCGGGAGTGGAACGACATTCGACATGGAAGGCCGCGGCGCTCGTGGGAGCGCTCGACGCGCTGGCGCGGCGTGGAATCTCGGTCGCAGATGCGGCGACTCCGGAAGTTCGCGACCGAGTCAAGAAACGTCTGAAGCGTGCCCGGGTCAACGCGGTCGATCCGGACCGTAAACTCGAGTTCCGTTTGTCCGACGTCGCCTTGCTGGGAAGGGATCCGGCGTCGCGCGCGGAGGAGATTCCGGTTCTTGGTTCCATGCTGACACCGCAGACGCAGAAGGAGCTGCAAGCGCAGGTATTGCAGGCGCTGCTGAGAATCGACCTCCCCGAGTCGGCGGCTACGCTTGCGGAGGGCTGGCGTGGTTACAGTCCCGCGTTGCGATCTCAGATTCTCGATACGCTGCTGTCGCGTCCCGCGTGGCAGGCGGTGCTGCTCGATCGAATCGAACGCAATGAACTCCCGACGGCGGAAATCGACGTCGCACGCCGTCAACGGCTTTTGCAAAATCCCGACAAGAGCGTTCGCGCGAGGGCCGAGAAACTCCTGCAAGGCCAGGTGAATCGCGACCGCGTCGCCGTGGTGGCCCAATTTCAAACCGCGATTGAGCTGAAGGCAGATCGGAATCGCGGCAAGCAACTTTTCGGTAAGACGTGTTCCAATTGCCATGCGCTGGGCGGCGAAGGGCATGCCGTCGGTCCAGATCTGGCGGCACTCGCGAACAAATCGCCACAATTCCTGATCCAGGAGATCTTCAACCCGAACCGCAATACCGACTCCCGCTACATCGAATACACCGCGTCGACCAAGGGGGGGCTGACGGTGAGTGGGTTGATCGCGGAGGAGTCCGGGACCAGCATCACACTGCGTGGACCTGAAGGGCGCGAGCAAGTCTTGCTGCGTTCGGCGATCGACGACTTCTCCAGCACAGGCAAGTCCCTGATGCCCGAGGGACTCGAAAAGGATCTGAAGCCCCAGGATGTCGCCGACGTTTTGGCGTATTTGACGTCGGTTGCTCCGCCGGCGAAACAGGTCGCGGGGAACAAGCCGGGAGTGGTCCGCATGGTCGAGGGACAAATCGCGTTGACCGCCGACCGCGCCTCGATCTTCGGCTCCGAGATCACGTTCGAGGGGCCGCCGTTTCATAACATCGGCTACTGGCATGCGCTCACTGACCACCTTGTGTGGAATTTCGAGCTGCCATTCGCCGGTAAATTTGACATCTGGCTGCATTATTCATGTCACCCCGATTCCAAGGGGAACGCATTCGCGGTGGAAGCGGGAACCGACTCGCGGCATGGAACCACGGAGTCGACCGGTGGATGGGATCGATATGAAAGCCGCAAGGTCGGGCAGTTGTCGCTCCCCGCCGGCGCCCAACGACTGGTTCTGCGGCCAGATGGTGCCACACTGCGCGGGGCCTTGATGGATCTGCAAGGGGTGTATCTCGCCCCCGAGGGGGACGATCCGGTGTTGATCGTCAAAACGGCGACGACAACCGCCGTCGAACCGGAAGACCCGCAATCGGCCGCGGCGCGCATTCTCGACGACGCGGTCCCGGCGGCGGAACGGGAGGCGTTGATCGTCAAATTTCTGCATGAAGCCCCGGCATTGATTCGGGCAATGGTGGTCGATTTGACGCCGGGGACGCCGGAGGAGTATCGGCGCATCCCCTGGATCTGGCGAGTGGCGATCGCGGCGGGAAAGCAGAACGAAGCGAAGATTCTGGAACAGATTCTCGACGTGTCCTTGCCGCTCGAACAGGCTCCGCTGGTTGACTGGGAAGCGGTGGTGATCGGCGGTGGGCTGATCAACGGCGTGAGCCAACTCGACAAATGGCCCGCTGAGCGATTCGACGAGGTTTTGAAAGAGTCCCCCGAACTACGAGACCGCTGGAAGCGGACGTTGGAACTGTCGGCGGAGATGGCCGACTCGTCGATGGTGCCCAATGGAACCCGCTACGACGCGTTGCGCATGGTCGCGCTGCGTGGCTGGAAATCATCGGGCGAACAACTGACCCGTTATTTGCGGACGGGAACGAACGACGAATTGCAAATGGGGGCGGTGAGTGGTTCGGTCGATGTCGATTCGCCCGACGCGGTCGAGCAGTTGCTCGCGGGGATGCCAATTTTCTCAAAGCACAACCTGTCTTTGGCGATCGATGGCCTGCTGCGCGGTCCGGTCCGGACCGCTGCGCTCTTGTCGGCTTTGGAATCAGGAACGGTCAAAGTCGAATGGCTCAGTGAGGGGCAGCGAAACCGGCTACTGGCGCTGCGTGATGCGAATTTGAAGAAGCAGGCGGAACTGCTGTTGAAAAAGAATTAGAAAGGATGAAGAGGATGAAAGGGATGAACAGCGAATTGACTCAGCGTGAACGGGAAGAGCCGTCGGTCAGCGATCAATTCGGATAGGTGTTGCCCGTTTCCTGCGACGGGCCTGACAACATGTTCCAGGGACACAATCAACAGTGGCTCAAGAATCTTGGTGGCACTTTCTTCGTCTGTCACAATCACAATTGAGTTCAAGTCCATCGAGTCACCGGGACTGTTAAGAAAATCCTGCGAGCAGAATTGTCGCATTTCCCAAGCCGATAGATCAAGCCACCGACCGCCCCTCATTCTCCCCGATCCCGACAGGGAACGGCGACGTCGCACGATTTTCCCCGTCCGCGAGCGGCTGAGAACTCTGTTGAGTGGCGTCTCGCGGCGTCACTTTGCCGATAAATGCGCCCCGGCCGCTCGACGCAGGTTCTTGCCGAAACCATGACTTCGCGCTCAAGGACTCCCCAGGTATCTTTTTCTCTCGCGACATTGCATAAAGCCACTCACCTTCAGCCTCGAGACGATCCCATGGCCGATGGAAACAGTCCGTTTCGCCAATGCTTGCAGGCGATTTCAAGGGGGGACGGGGAGACCCTGCGGCGAGTTGTTCAGTGTTCTCCGGAACTGCATGGTGAGGGACTGGAGCATCTAGTCGATGAGGCTGCCAAGACTGGGTCCGTTGAGCTTCTGGAAACCCTGGAGGGGCTAAACCTTGGTGCCGAGGTCTATTTTAACTGGGCATTGGTCAATGCCGCCGATGGAGGGCATCTTGAACTTGTTCGCTGGTTCCTTGACCGGGGAGTTCCCGTCAATCGCGTCAGCCGTGGCCTTCGGGAAAGTGCGTCCCTGCACTCTGCGATCCAGAATCAGCATCTCGAATTGGTCAAGTTGCTGATCGGACAGGGGGCCGTGGCTGCCGAGTCTGTGCGACAGCAGGCGGAAGGAGAAGTCGAAGCCTTTTTGAATTCCTTCGAATGGAAGTCTGACCTGCAATTGCGTCGAGAACTCGGTTTGCTTGGTGGTGTTTCCGCCGCCAGGTTGCCGGGAGAATCTGAATACCTGTCTGCGGTTGTCGGGGATCAGAATGACGATTCTCTCAAGCTGAAATATGCAGACTGGCTGGAAGGTCAGGGGGAGAATGCTCGCGGGGATTTTCTGCGAAAGCTCATACGAGCCAAACAATCGATGCGGCGAAGAGATCTCCCGGATGGTGGAGTACTTCCCGATGATTGGCGCGATATGGTCGGCCATGGCCTGATTCAGTCGATGATTAGGCACAGCTACCCAGAGCCTCAGCAGTCGATTCTGAAGCTGGCTCGGCCCGCACTGGACATCGTGCAATTGAGGACAACCGACGACGACCTGCCAATCGGATCGAGCAAACTGGGGGGACTCCCCGATTTGCCTGCCGATGTCCCGTGGCCAACTTTTGGTGATTGCACGGACTCTTATTCCGGCATGTCGGATTTGAGTCCGGAAGAATCGCAGCAGCTTTGTGGATTCGTGGGGCAGTTCCACTGTGCCGACTTGGTGAAGACGCTGGCCGGGAAGCCGTTTCCCGAGCAGGGTCTGCTGTCGCTGTTTTTTGTGATCGATCCGAACTCAGGGCAGGACGGGGTGAGGCTCATGTATCACCCCGATGTATCGGCACTGAGGCGCAAGTCTCCTCCTGGAGAATTGGTCGAGCCGAACGAGATCAAGCCGGTGCAGGCGGTCGCCTTGTTCGAGACATTGGCGCTCCCATCCAAATATGGTCCCTGGGGAGATGATTTGAATCTGACAGAAGAGCAGCAGGATGACGACTCAGACCAGAATTACGCGAATCTGGAAGTTTCCGGTGATCTGCTGGGCTATTTCTGTCCCACCACGGGGAGTGATGTCACGCCAGACAAAGAAACGCAGCAGCTCGGCAGGTTTCAACTGAGTGATTCCCTGCAGATTCACCTGCAGATCTCCAAGGCCGATCCGGCCGCCCGAAACTTCGACGGAGTCAGGGTGGCTTGGATTGACTACACTTGAACCTTCGAGCACGGCAACAATCGGGCCCAGGTGATCGATCGGCAGATTCCCAGCACGAACCGCTTGGGCGCGGCTCCGCCATTCGATCGCTACCTGCCCGTTTTCGTCGCGGCTTTCAGGCGTGCTTTCTCCTCCGCCTCCCGCTTCTCGACATCCTTCGGATGCTTGGAGAATGTCTCGAACACATCGCCCACGACTCGGTCGGTCAGTTCACTCAGTTCCGCCAAAATGACTTCTTCCGCTTCCGGGGCCAATTTCGAGGTGTTGGGTTCGTAGCCCCCTTCCTTGTACGCCTCCGCCGTTGCGATGTAACCCAGGTTGCCGTTCGCGTAACCGATGATGATCGGAATTGCTCGGTCGGCAATCGCGCGCTCCAGCCGAAATCCGTACTCCACCATCGGTTCCCCCGGCATGGTCAACAATAGATACGGGCCGATCTTCAGTGCCTGCAGTTCGGCAGTCTCCCGCTTCTCTTTTCCGGGCAGCGAGACAATCGAGTTCGCCACGCGAATGGGATAGTGCTTTGGCCGGTTCTTCAGTTGCTCTCGGGTAACGTTTGCCGCGAGTGACCGGACCACGGCACAACCCAGATCGCGTCCCGCCCATTGAATGTCGGACTCGTCGGCGCAACGATAGGGAAAGCCCGGCAGATTGGGCCGAATGTCGCCGGCGCAGCCTTGGAGGAACAAGGCGCTGGTCTGCTGCCCATAGCACAATTCAACAAAGCTCTGCGCTTCGCCCGGGAAATCGGCGCTCAGTTGAGGATAGCCGGTCGGATAGGGCGGCGTTCCCTTGTCTCCCCAGGTGAAGAAGCACGGATGACATACCGCGTGCATGATGACGGCGAGCGGCGTCAAGGACTCGCCGTCGTCGAACCGCAGTACCTTCACCCGCGGATCGTTCGGCCCATCGGGATTCAGGCGAAAAACGGCCCGACCGTCGATCACCTTGCGACGATTGATTCCGAAGCTGATCTTGTCTTCGCCGTAACCAATGGTGACGGTGCGCATCGAATCGGCCGCCTGCCGCGCCGCCGTCCCCAGCTTGTCGATCAACCCGCGTCCCCAATCGGAATCGGCTTCAAATCCGGGGCCCGAGTGATTGTGCGAAGCGGCGACCAGAATGTTCGCCGCCGGCACGCCGGTCTGAGCCTCGATGCGCTCGCGCGCCAGTTTGACCATATCGTCCCACGCCCCGACCGTATCGAGTGTCACAATGGCGGCTTTGGTTTCGCCATCATCCAGCACCAGCACACCGGCCCTCAGCGGATCGCGAATCTTCTCGACGATGCGTCGATGCCCCGAAATTTCCAGGCCCCCCTTCACCGAGGGGGTGATGTCCACCTTGGCGACTCCGGCCCGCAGATTGGACGCGGCCTCGAACCGTCCATCCCGATGGTCCGCAGGTTCGGAGGCCAGAACTGGTGTTGCCGCAAAGCCGACGAAAAACAGAATGGTCACGAGTCGCAGCATGGTGAACCTGCTCACGGGGAGGCCGAACTGAAGTCGGCCGAATTTTAGCCATCGCCGTCAGTATGGGACAGCGCTCGCGAATTCGATCGGAGTGGTTCCATGGAATCCTGGATTGTGACTGGCACCGGTCGAACGCCGGGCACCGTCGTCCCCAGTGAGCCCGAGTTCCGCGTCGACCTCAAGGGATGGGGCGGCGGTCGTGGGACCGTCGGCGATCAACGCCGCCGCCTGCTCTTGATCGCGCTTGAATCGGGTGACGCCCAACGCGAGAATGCCGGCGATCTCCTCGCGCCGCTGCTCCGACGTGGGATCGGATTGATGGTGGTGCCGCGGCATGTTGTTCCCCCGAAATGATTGTGCTGGGGGTTATGTATGCCGTTTCGGAGGGCGCGGTTCGCGATCCATTGGAGATCTCAGTCCTTCCTAGAGCCGGCAGGGTTTAATGGGTGCTGTCGACACGGAAGGTGTGACTGTTCAATTGGATCGGTGGAAATCGTCGAATCGTCGGCCCGATTGACAGTTCTGCATCGGACGCTGAAACATTTGGGCC
The DNA here is from genome assembly GCA_945860955.1 of Planctomicrobium piriforme. Classification (GTDB taxonomy): domain Bacteria; phylum Planctomycetota; class Planctomycetia; order Planctomycetales; family Planctomycetaceae; genus UBA10511. The sequence goes on along the minus strand of CAMATH010000078.1, from coordinate 1,730 downwards.
CGACTGAACTGGCAGATCGGCTTTCTCTGGTGGAGAATTCGAGGACGATCGAGATTTGGCAACGGCTGCGAGATCTCTGGTTCCGGATCCGCGTCCGAGTCAACGATCCCGACCGACGGCGCGTCATATCGGGGAATACCAGACTTGAGATAGTCCGGGGGCGGTATATCGTCGTTGTCGAGGAAGCAGACGATCGAGGCTCGCGTTGTGGCCGACCCAGCGGCCCGGCCCCGGTGAACGTTCGACCTGGTGTAAGCCCTCAGTACATTCTTGAGTGCGGCCTCCGTGTTCCATAACGGGAACTTGCCGCCGCAGAAGTAGTAACCTTATAGGGAACACCAGAAGTGCTTTCGTTATGGTCGTCTCTCCGCAAACACTTGCCCCCACGGAATCACCAATGGGTAGCTCGCGACGATCACCAGAAACGTCAGCGCGATGCCCCAGGGGACTTCCTGGCTGCGTCCGCCGAGCAATCGGGGGAGCACGAACACAAGCAGCCACAGTGTCTTGTAGATCACCTGGATCAGCAACAGCGGCGACATCGGGACTGGCCAAACCAAGCCCAGAACCGACCCGATCAATATCGCCGTCCAGAGCGAGCCGAGGATGGTACGGAAGCCCGCGCTTTCCGGGAATTTCCCCTGACTGGCAAGTTGCCCGCCCGGTTCCCCACCGAACAGCGTCATCAAGGCGATCGGCACCAGGACAATGATGTTGAAGATGTAGGGAAGCAGCAACGGTTTCATCGAGCCTCACCAATGTGCCTTCCAAGCGAGTTGACCGCGCGATGGTGGATCTTACGAGGCACGGCTCCGGTACTCAATGCAGTACTGAAGTTGCGACCGGATAACTCCCGGGATTCCCTGATGTTCCTCTGGGCACACTCGTTCAGCCACCACCGCGACCTTCAGCTTTCGCGTTCCACATAACCCTGTCGGCAGGTTTTTCTAACTTTGGCCCGGGCGCGTGTCTCGCCCGATTTCCCTGGATAACCCCCCGGTCGGGCTCTGCGCGAGACTCTGAGACTTGTCCGAAACCCCACGGGAACGCGCAGACCGGAGTCGCCAGAGGTGTCTCGACGAGTCTCTTTGCCGAGACCCGAGCACGGGCGTCTCGACGCAAGTTCTCGCTGAGACTGGCCAAAGAACGAAAACGCCGACGTCGACTGACCTCGGCGTTTTCAGTTTTGGTTTCTGACAACCTCTGACGACCGGATGTTCAAATGGAATCTCTTCAGATGTGTGCGCCGTTTCAATTGCGACGATCGCCAAGCCCCGAAATCAGTCCGGCCAGCATTTTCGCGATTTCCTCCAGGCGATCCTTAAGGGCGGCATGCTGTTCGACGGCAATGATTCCCCGCCGTTTTGCCAGCTCAAGAAACGGAACGCACTCCTGCACGGAGCCGCGGGCGATGCCGAAGAAGTTGCGTCGATCTGGTTTGGTGAAGCGGCCGTTGCCTTCTGCAATATTGGCCGAGATGGACAACGCCGCCCGGTTCAGTTGATCGGAAAGGAATCCGTACCCACGTGGGAATTGCTCGGTTGCCTGGCAGATCACGTCGGCGAAGTCGACTGACTTCTGGTAGACAATGAGTTTTTCGAAGGCGAATGCCATTTCGAGGCTCAAAGAACGAAAAAGGAGAGAGTAGAAAGGAGACCGCAGGAGAAATTATGTCTTCTCTGCTCTCTACTTACTACTCTCTCCTGCTCTCTTCTGCTTCGCCGAAGTGG